>NZ_KV795008.1:0-38074 GCF_001808865.1 Streptococcus sp. HMSC061D10
TAATTGTCTAACTTTTTGGGGTCAGTACATCAGTTGAGCTTTTTTTATTACCATTTTGTAGCAAAGTGACATAGTCGCTTTTTGTGTGGAATAGGTGAGATAAAAAAACAGTGTTTCGTTTTTGGTCGATGAAGTAGAGTAAAACATACTGACCAATAATTTTTCCTCGTGTAGGGAACTTACTGTTAATCTTTACACCAATTTTTTCATCGGCGTCAAAACCAGCCTCAGGAAAGACTTCTAAACTTTTTAAGCCATCTAAAATTTTACCCACAGTATTTTTAGCAGACTGAGGTGATAAAAGAACAGTAGTGATGTAATCATGAATGCTGTCAATAGCTTGGGTCACTTCATCAGAAATAATTACTTTATAAGCCATAGCGTGCCCTCATACTGTCTAGGGAAGTCCCTTTTCCTGCTTCATATTCTCTTAAGGCTCGTTCGGATTGAGCTTGTAATTCCTCAATCAACTGTTCACGGTGTAAATCTTCTGCAGTCTTGATTGGCAAGTCCTGTTCGAGGACAATCTGCTCTATAAAAAGAGTAATAGCATCCGTCATGGTCATTCCTTTTTCCTTGATAATGGCTCTAGCTTGTTCCATTGCTAACTCATTGATTTTAAAATTATATTGCTTAACAAGTGATGTAGTCATGGTATATCTCCGTTCTATATCGTGTATAGCCAGTATATATTTTTTGAACTTTTTTTGCAAGAAAAAAACTCTTGAATATACTCCAAGAGTGAAACGAATAGGACCAGTGGTGGAGCGGGTTCTTTACAGCCTAAAGCTGAAGGTAGTGCCGAACCTGAAGCTGAATTATCAGTAACATTTAAGCAAACTGTTACCAGTCGCCCGACATCATCTTATCCTTAGTTATAAATTTAGGATAAATAAGAGAGAATATCAACAATAATTCTTATTACAACCAACTGTCCTGTACCTTTGTTTGATTTTCTTGTTTTTGAATAAATTGTCTGACTGTATCTTTCAAATGTTTCTACAATTCAAGAATCTGACTAAATTCATTTAGACTAGCCTGATTATCTTCGTTTACTTTTTTTGTGATCTGATTTATATTGACCCCTATCCGATTTATTTCCTTACGCAACTTCTCAATACTCGTCGAAAATCTCCTAATACGTTGTCATATTCGGCTTACCTAACTTTAGTTATGCTTTAACCTCGATTCTTAGTTTCATGAGATTTTCATTGAGTATTCTAAAAACATAGTGTTGTAATAAATTTAAATGAACATACATCAGTTGCTTATGCTAGTGTGATTTTGCGGTCAGAGAGCTTTTGTAGTATAATAGACATATGTTCTTTAAGCAAGGAGGGTATCTATGGACTTAACCAAGCGATTTAATAAACAATTAGATAAGATTCAAGTTTCCTTGATTCGTCAGTTTGACCAGGCTATTTCAGAGATTCCTGGGGTTCTACGTCTGACATTGGGAGAGCCTGACTTCACAACTCCAGACCATGTCAAGGAGGCGGCCAAGCGCGCCATTGACCAAAATCAATCCTACTATACAGGGATGAGTGGTTTGATGACCTTACGCCAGGCAGCTAGTGCTTTTGTAAAAGAAAAATACCAGCTGGACTATAATCCTGAAAATGAAATCTTGGTCACAATTGGTGCGACAGAAGCTCTATCAGCTACTTTGACAGCTATTTTAGAAGAGGGTGACAAGGTTCTCTTGCCAGCTCCTGCCTATCCTGGTTATGAACCAATTGTTAATCTAGTTGGTGCAGAGATTGTCGAGATTGATACGACTGAGAACGGTTTTGTCTTAACTCCTGAAATGCTAGAGAAAGCTATTATCGAGCAAGGTGACAAGCTCAAGGCAGTTATTCTCAATTATCCAGCCAATCCTACAGGAATTACTTATAGTCGCGAACAGTTGGAAGCCTTGGCAGACGTTTTACGTAAGTATGAGATTTTCGTTGTCTGTGATGAGGTTTACTCAGAGTTGACTTATACAGGGGAAAATCATGTCTCTTTGGGAACAATGCTGAGAGATCAGGCCATTATCATTAACGGTCTATCCAAATCACATGCTATGACAGGTTGGCGTTTAGGCTTTATCTTCGCACCAGCAAATTTCACAGCCCAACTCATCAAGAGTCACCAGTACTTGGTAACTGCTGCGAATACTATGGCGCAACATGCTGCAGTAGAAGCCTTAACAGCTGGTAAAGATGATGCAGAGCCGATGAAGAAAGAGTATATCCAACGTCGGGACTACATTATCGAGAAAATGACTAATCTTGGTTTTGAGATTATCAAACCTGACGGTGCCTTTTATATCTTTGCTAAGATTCCAGCAGGCTACAATCAAGATTCGTTTGCTTTTCTGAAGGATTTTGCTCACAAGAAGGCTGTTGCCTTTATCCCTGGTGCAGCTTTTGGTCAATATGGAGAAGGTTATGTGCGCTTGTCTTATGCAGCTAGCATGGAAACCATCAGAGAAGCTATGAAACGTCTTGAGGAGTACATGAGAGAAGCATGATTCAGTCTATTACGAGTCAGGGGTTGGTGCTCTACAATCGTAATTTTCGTGAGGATGACAAGCTAGTCAAGATTTTTACAGAGCAGGTCGGCAAGCGGATGTTTTTTGTCAAACATGCCGGTCAGTCAAAACTGGCTCCAGTTATTCAACCTTTGGTGCTGGCTCGTTTTCTTTTGCGAATCAATGATGATGGACTTAGTTATATTGAAGACTATCATGAGGTGATGACCTTTCCAAAAATCAATAGTGATCTCTTTGTCATGGCCTATGCGACCTATGTGGCAGCTTTGGCAGATGCTAGTTTGCAGGACAATCACCAAGATGCTCCCTTGTTTGCTTTTTTACAAAAGACTTTAGAGTTGATGGAAGAGGGGCTAGATTATCAAGTTTTGACCAATATTTTTGAAATTCAGATCTTGACCCGTTTTGGAATTAGTCTTAATTTTAATGAGTGTGTTTTTTGCCATCGGGTGGGTCAGGCCTTTGATTTTTCTTTCAAATATGGTGCTTGCTTATGTCCTGATCATTACCATGAGGACGAGAAACGTTGTCATCTGAATCCAAACATTCCCTATCTGCTCAATCAATTTCAAGCTATCAACTTTGAGACTTTAGAGACTATTTCTCTCAAGTCTGAAATCAAGCAAGAATTGCGTCAGTTCATGGATCAAATTTATGAAGAGTACGTCGGAATTCACCTAAAATCAAAGAAATTTATTGATTCCCTAGCCGATTGGGGACAATTACTAAAAGAGGAAGACAAATGAAAAAAATCGCAGTAGATGCAATGGGTGGCGATTACGCACCCCAAGCCATCGTTGAGGGTGTCAATCAAGCCCTTGCTGACTTTTCAGATATTGAAATTCAACTTTACGGAGATGAAAGCAAAATCAAGCAATATCTAACAGCTACAGAACGCGTCAGCATTATCCATACAGATGAAAAAATTGATTCGGATGATGAACCAACAAAAGCCATCCGTAAAAAGAAAAATGCCAGTATGGTTTTGGCAGCTAAGGCTGTCAAAGATGGTGAGGCTGATGCCGTGCTATCAGCAGGGAATACAGGTGCTTTGCTTGCGGCAGGATTTTTCATCGTAGGTCGCATCAAGAATATCGATCGTCCAGGGCTTATGTCAACCTTACCAACAGTTGATGGGAAAGGTTTTGACATGCTAGACCTCGGTGCCAATGCAGAAAACACAGCCCATCACCTGCATCAATACGCCATCTTAGGTTCTTTCTATGCTAAAAATGTTCGTGGAATTGCAAAACCACGAGTTGGTTTGCTTAATAACGGGACAGAGAGTAGTAAGGGAGATCCACTCCGCAAGGAAACTTATGACATGCTAGCAGCTGATGAGAGTTTGAACTTTGTCGGTAATGTGGAAGCGCGTGATTTGATGGAGGGTGTTGCAGATGTTGTCGTGGCAGACGGTTTCACGGGAAACGCTGTGCTAAAATCCATCGAAGGTACAGCCATGGGGATCATGGGCTTGCTAAAAAATGCTATTACAGGTGGCGGTTTGCGAGCTAAATTAGGTGCTCTTCTTCTTAAGGATAGTCTTAGAGGTTTGAAAAAGCAGCTCAACTATTCTGACGTTGGAGGTGCAGTCTTGTTTGGTGTCAAGGCGCCGGTTGTAAAGACTCATGGATCAAGTGATGCCAAGGCTGTGTACAGTACGATTCGTCAGATTCGTACCATGCTAGAAACAGACGTAGTTGCTCAAACTGCGCGTGAATTTTCAGGAGAATAATATATATGACAGAAAAAGAAATTTTTGACCGTGTCGTGACCATTATCCAAGAACGTCAAGGGGATGACTTTGTAGTCACAGAGGCCTTGAGTTTGAAGGATGATTTGGATGCTGATTCGGTAGATTTGATGGAATTTGTTCTAACCGTTGAGGATGAATTTGGAATCGAAATCAGTGATGAAGAAATCGACCATCTTCAAAGTGTGGCAGATGTATTAAAAGCCATTAAAGATAAAATCTAACATAAAGCAACATGCAAGTCATGTTGTTTTTTTATTTCTCGAAAAAAGATAAGATTTTGAAGTTTTATAGTCGAGTTTACGAATAAAAAGATGAGAACAAAAAAGGAGGATTACTGATGTATGTGACAGGTCTTTATCCGTGGTTGATCAAGTGGTTTTTAAAATAAATTTGACTTAGTTGTTTATTTTAAAATTATTTTATCGAATAGATAAGTAAGAAGAAAAGGAAAGGAGTCTGATCAATGTATTTACCAATTTTACTTCCATGGTTTATCAAATTGTATTTTAAATAAAATAAATTTATTCATTAATTTTAAAATGATTTCTCGAATAGACAAGTGAGAAGATAAGGAAGGAGAGAAAAAATGATTTCAGTTATTTATCCAATTTGGCTTTTAAAATGGTTTAAAGGTTAACAATCACAAACAAAAAAACTATAAAAATAAAGGAGAAAAAAATGACAAACTTTGACAAAATGGAACAGAACTTTGCAGCTCTTACGGAAGAAGAGCTGATGGAAGTGGATGGGGGAGTTGCACCGCTAGTAGTAGCATTTGGAGTAGCTGCGTTTAAAGGTTTTTCTGTAACAGGGGGCGCTATTATGCTAGGAGCAGGACTTTATCACGTTGGAAAAAATCTGAAATAAAACTTTAGGTGAGTTTTATGAATATAATGTTGAAAAATATATATGTAGGATTTGTTTTAATATCTTACAGTATATTATTAATTTATTCTCTACTTAATTTAGAAAAGGTATCAGTGGAGAACTGCATTTTGTTAGTGGTATTGACATACTATATTAATAGAAAAGAAATATTTAAAGTGAAAGTGAATTAGAGTAAGGAGATTCAAAAATGGAGATTTTAGTAAATGATAGTCGTTTTACAGCAATGACAGAAAATGAATTAGCAACAGTTGCTGGAGGAGTAGTTCCTGCAGCAGTTGTTGCTGTTCCGGTGGGAATTAAGGTTGCGGGGTATGTTGTCGGAGGAATATCTGCTGTAGGACTAGCTGTATGGGGTTATTTTAGCTAAGATATAATACTTTGTAGAAATCAGATACATACTATTAAAAATTAAATAGGATTGTCATAAAAAATTTTTATTGGGATTTGCTGAAGGATATTTTATCGTGTCAGTCATTATCTATATTGTAACGTATTTGATTTTGAAAAAACCGATCAATACCTTGTTTTATCCAGAAATCTATTCAATTCTGCTTGGGTTATTTTATGTAGGATATAAGTGTAGTTCAGAAAATAAAAAATGATCTATTAGAAAACTAATCATTAAATTGAACTAAAAAGGAATAAAAGTGAACTTGTATGAAAAATCTAAAAAATGTAATGGGAGCCTTTTTAATTATTTTTGGAGTGCTTTGCATATTAGGAGATTTAAATGTAATTACCTTTAATGTTGAAAAATATTTCCAAACAGAGTTATTTGTTCCGATGCTTATTTTGATGATGAGTTATTTAGATTCAGGTAAAGACAAGGTTTAAATAGAACTATTATTAGTATGTGGCAAATGCTATTGAATAATCATCATTTAGTTACTATCAATGAAATAAGAACTAAAAAAATGGAGAAATAAATGAATATCTCAGAAGAATTTGCGGCTATAATTATATCAGCCTCAGGAATAGTAGGACTTTTGGTTGGAGTAGCTATTGGATTAGCTAGTATTATTTAAAAAGGAGTAGATAAAAGATGAAAAAACTGAATAAAAAATTTGCTATTATGATAGAGGAAGACTTGGCTGTAACTAAGGGAGGTTTCATTGCTAGTGCTTCTACAGCAGTAGCTTGGGGAGTTTTAGGAGGAACTTCTTATATGTTTGGACGTTATCTAGGAAGTAGACGTTAATTTAAAAATTTGTGGTAAATCGTAAAAAAATTGGAAAAGGTAAGAAATATTAATCATTATATTTTCTAGGTAGGACGTTTGTTCTACCTATTTTTATTTAGGAAAAAGTGCTGTTCAGGTGAGGATATTGTTTTTTTAGAAATAATTTTCTATTTGCTTCTTTGTTTGGATAAAATAATCTTACAAAGTTTTCTTTGAAGATTGTTAGGAAAAGGAGTAGGATATGAAATTTAGTAAACGGCATTATCGTCCTCAGGTAGATCAGATGGACTGCGGTGTGGCTTCATTAGCCATGGTCTTTGGTTATTATGGTAGTTATTATTCTCTGGCTCACTTGCGAGAGTTGGCCAAGACGACCATGGATGGGACTACGGCTTTAGGCTTAGTCAAGGTTGCAGAGGAAATTGGTTTTGAGACGCGAGCAATAAAGGCGGACATGACCTTGTTTGATTTGCCGGATGTAACTTTTCCTTTTGTGGCTCATGTGCTTAAGGAAGGGAAATTGCTCCATTATTATGTGGTGACTGGGCAAGACAAGAACAATATTCATATTGCAGATCCAGATCCTAGTGTTAAGCTGACCAAGATTTCTCGTGAGCGTTTTGCTAAGGAGTGGACAGGAATCACTATTTTTATGGCCCCATCTCCGACTTATAAGCCTCATAAGGAACAAAAAAATGGTCTGCTCTCCTTTATCCCTATATTAGTGAAACAGCGAGGTTTGATTGTTAATATCGTTTTGGCGACCCTCTTGGTGACCTTGATTAACATTGTGGGTTCTTATTACCTTCAGTCTATCATCGACACTTATGTACCAGATCAGATGCGTTCAACCTTGGGCATTATCTCAATAGGACTAGTCATCGTTTATGTCCTTCAGCAAATCTTATCTTATGCGCAGGAATATCTTTTACTTGTTTTGGGGCAACGCTTGTCGATTGATGTGATTTTGTCTTATATCAAGCACGTTTTTCACCTGCCTATGTCCTTTTTTGCGACACGCAGGACAGGGGAAATCGTGTCTCGTTTCACGGATGCCAACAGTATCATCGATGCGCTGGCTTCGACTATTCTGTCAATCTTTTTGGATGTATCTACTGTCTTGATTATTTCAGTAGTTCTATTTTCGCAGAATAGCAATCTTTTTTTCATGAGTTTACTAGCTCTTCCTATCTACACAGTGATTATCTTTGCTTTTATGAAGCCCTTTGAAAAGATGAATCGGGATACCATGGAAGCCAATGCGGTTCTGTCTTCTTCTATCATTGAGGACATCAATGGCATTGAGACGATAAAATCCTTGACTAGTGAAACCTCCCGTTATCAAAAGATTGACAAGGAATTTGTGGATTATCTGAAAAAATATTTTGCCTATAGTCGGGCAGAAAGTCAGCAAAAGGCTCTGAAAAAGCTTGCCCAACTCTTACTCAATGTTGGCATTCTCTGGATGGGGGCTCTCCTAGTTATGGACAATAAGATGAGTTTGGGCCAGTTGATTACCTATAATACCTTGCTTGTTTATTTTACAAATCCTTTGGAGAATATCATCAATCTGCAAACCAAACTTCAGACAGCGCAGGTAGCTAATAACCGTCTGAATGAAGTTTACCTGGTTGCATCTGAGTTTGAGGAAAAGAAAACAGTCTCAGATTTGAGCTTGCTAGAAGGAGATATGACTTTCAAGCAGGTTCACTACAAGTATGGCTATGGTCGAGATGTCTTGTCGGACATCAATCTAACCATTCCGCAAGGCTCTAAAGTGGCTTTTGTGGGAATTTCAGGATCAGGTAAGACGACCTTGGCTAAGATGATGGTTAATTTTTACGATCCAAGTCAGGGGGAGATTAGCCTGGGTGGCGTCAATCTCAATCAGATTGATAAAAAGGCTCTGCGCCAGTATATCAACTATCTGCCTCAGCAACCCTACGTTTTTAATGGAACGATCTTGGAGAATCTTCTCCTCGGAGCTAAGGAGGGGACGACTCAGGAGGATATCTTGAGAGCAGTGGAGTTGGCAGAGATTCGGGAGGATATTGAGCGGATGCCACTGAATTACCAGACAGAATTGACTTCGGATGGGGCAGGGATTTCAGGTGGGCAACGTCAGAGGATCGCTCTGGCGCGTGCTCTCTTGACTGATGCACCTGTCTTGATCTTGGATGAGGCGACCAGCAGTCTGGATATTTTGACCGAGAAGCGAATTGTCGATAATCTGATGGCTTTGGATAAGACCTTGATTTTCATCGCCCACCGCTTGACCATTGCTGAGCGGACAGAGAAGGTTGTCGTTTTGGATCAGGGCAAGATTGTCGAAGAGGGGACACATATGGAATTACTGGCTCAGGGTGGTTTTTATGCCCACTTGGTGAATAGTTAGAGAGGAGAAAAGATGCAATCAGAATTTTTAGAAAGTGCTGAGTTTTACAATCGTCGTTACCATAATTTTTCTAGTTATGTGATTTTTCCAAGCTTTATCTTGTTTTTATTCCTGCTACTCTTTTCAATCTTTGCACAAAAGGAGATAAGCTTGACAGCTGGAGCTACGGTAGAACCTGCTCGTATCATTGCTACCATTCAGTCTAGTAGTAATAGTAAGATTGTGGCGAATCATTTGGCTGAAAATAAGTTTGTCAAGCAAGGGGATCTTCTCGTTCAATACCAAGAGGGAGCAGAAGCCGTTCAGGCTGAGAATTATGCCAGTCAGTTGGAAATGCTCAAGGATCAGAAGGTTCAACTGGAGTATTTAAAAGCAAGCCTTCAAGCAGGAAGTGATCAATTTCCAGAAGCAGATAAATTTGGCTATCAGCATAGTTTTTTAGATTATCTAAATCAAGCTGCTAGTCTGCGAAGTCAGGTTGAGCAACAAAATGCTAGTATATCATCTCAAAATGCAGCAGCCAGTGGTAGTCAGGCAGAATTAGGCAATCTCATCGGAGAAACCCAGTCCAAAATTAAAGAATATCAGCAAGCCAAGTCTGCTATTCAGGGTGATGGACACTTAGAGAGTGATCATCCGGCTTATGCTATTTATCAGTCGACAAAGGAGCAGGGATCGGGAACCAAACAGCAGGCCTTATCTCAGCTAGATGCTCAAATCACTCAGTTGGAGTCAACTCTTGCAGGTTATCGAGTACAGTATGCAGGTTCAGGAGCCCAGCAAGCTTATGCATCTGGATTGGGAAGTCAGTTGGAGTCATTAAAATCTCAGCAACTAGCCAAGGTAGGCCAGGAATTAACGCTCTTGGATCAGAAAATTCTTGAAGCGGAGTCGGGTAAAAAGATTCAAGGAAATCTTTTAGACAAGGGGAAAATTACAGCAACAGAAGATGGTGTTCTACATTTGAATCCTGAGCATAGTCGATCTACCATCATTCCAGAAGGAACTATTCTCGCTCACCTTTTTCCGCAGTTGGCTAGAGAGAGAAAGGCAAAACTAACAGCTTATATCAGTTCTAAGGAAGTGGCTGGTCTCAAGCATGGAAATGAGGTACGATTTACAACGGTAACGGATGCCAATAAGCAGCTAGTATTGACCTCCAAGATTACGAATATCGATACCAGTGCGACTAAGACAGAAAAGGGCAATTTCTTTAAATTAGAGGCAGAGACGGATTTGAATGCTGAACAAGCAGAAAAACTTCGTTATGGACTTGAAGGTCGTTTGACTATGATTACAGGTAGGAAGAGTTTTTTACGCTACTATCTTGACCGCTTTTTGAAACGAGAATAAGGTTCGCATTCTAATTCAAATCAATCTTAGAAAATCGCAAATGAAAATTCGTTTGCGATTTTTCTGTACTTTTTCAGATATGATATCAAATATAGTTCGTGAAATATTTGATTTTTAGTATCTGTTGTGTTAGAATGATGTAAAGTAATACGAAAGGCGAACAAGAAAATGTCCAGTAAACTTATTTATACGGGAAAAGCTAAAGATATCTATACTACAGAAGACGAAAATGTGATTAAGTCGGTCTACAAGGACCAGGCAACCATGCTGAATGGAGCTCGTAAAGAGACCATTGAGGGTAAAGGTGTGCTGAATAATCAGATTTCGTCTCTTATTTTTGAAAAATTGAATGCTGCTGGTGTGGCGACACACTTTATCGAACGTATTTCTGACACAGAACAATTGAATAAAAAAGTGACAATCATTCCTTTGGAGGTTGTGCTTCGTAACGTAACTGCAGGTTCTTTCTCAAAACGTTTTGGTGTGGAAGAAGGTTTGGACTTGAAAACTCCAATCGTTGAATTCTACTACAAGAACGATGAGTTGGATGATCCATTTATCAATGATGAGCATGTCAAGTTCTTGGATATTGCCAATGATGAGCAAATTGCTTATATCAAGGAAGAAACGCGTCGTATCAATGAATTGCTGAAAGATTGGTTTGCACAAATTGATCTTCGCTTGATTGACTTCAAATTGGAATTTGGTTTTGATAAGGATGGCAAGATCATCTTGGCAGATGAATTCTCTCCAGATAACTGTCGTCTTTGGGATGCTGAAGGGCACCATATGGACAAGGATGTTTTCCGTCGTGATCTTGGTAGCTTGACAGATGTTTATGAAGTTGTATTGGAAAAATTGCAAGGATTGAAGTAACTTGTTTGAAACGGAAAACCTTCGTCTTCGATAACCTATTTGAATAGAAATAAAGGAAATAAAATGGATAAACGTATTTTCGTTGAGAAAAAAGCTGATTTTCGTGTAAAATCTCAGTCTTTAGTAAAAGAATTACAGCATAATCTTCAGTTGAAAACTTTGAAGGATCTTCGTATTGTTCAGGTTTACGATGTCTTTGGTTTGGCAGAGGACTTGTTTGCGCGTGCGGAAAAACACATCTTCTCTGAGCAAGTGACCGATACTGTTTTAGATGAAGCTGCGGTTAAGGCTGATCTTGATAATTATGCTTTCTTTGCTATCGAAAGTTTGCCTGGTCAATTTGACCAACGTGCGGCATCTTCACAAGAAGCTTTGCTTTTGCTTGGTAGTTCAAATGATGTAACAGTGAATACAGCGCAACTTTACTTGGTTAACAAGGATATTGATGCGAATGAGTTGGAAGCTGTCAAAAACTACCTCTTGAACCCAGTGGATTCTCGTTTCAAAGATATCACTGTTGGCATTGCGAAACAGGGTTTCTCTGAGTCTGACAAGACCATTCCAAACTTGGATTTCTTTGAAATTTTTACAGCAGAAGATTTTGCACAGTATAAGGCTGAGCAAGGCTTGGCCATGGAAGTGGATGACCTTCTCTTCATTCAAGATTACTTCAAGTCCATTGGACGTGTACCAACTGAGACTGAGCTCAAGGTGTTGGATACTTACTGGTCTGACCACTGCCGTCACACAACTTTCGAGACTGAGTTGAAAAACATCGACTTCTCAGCTTCTAAATTTGAAAAACAATTGCAAGCGACTTATGACAAGTATATTGCCATGCGTGATGAGTTGGGACGTACAGAAAAACCTCAAACCTTGATGGATATGGCGACTATTTTTGGTCGTTATGAGCGTGCTAATGGTCGTTTGGATGACATGGAAGTGTCTGATGAAATCAATGCCTGCTCAGTTGAAATTGAAGTGGATGTCAATGGTGTCAAAGAACCATGGCTTCTCATGTTCAAGAACGAAACTCACAACCACCCAACTGAGATTGAACCATTTGGTGGAGCGGCTACTTGTATCGGTGGTGCCATTCGTGACCCATTGTCAGGGCGTTCATACGTTTACCAAGCCATGCGTATCTCAGGTGCTGGTGATATTACAACACCAATTGCTGAAACTCGTGCTGGTAAATTGCCACAACAAGTGATTTCTAAAACAGCGGCTCACGGTTATTCTTCATACGGTAACCAAATTGGTCTTGCAACAACTTATGTTCGTGAATACTTCCACCCAGGTTTCGTTGCTAAGCGTATGGAGCTAGGTGCAGTTGTCGGTGCGGCTCCTAAGGAAAATGTTGTCCGTGAAAAACCTGAAGCAGGTGATGTGATTATCTTGCTCGGTGGTAAGACTGGACGTGACGGTGTCGGTGGTGCGACAGGTTCATCTAAAGTTCAAACAGTTGAATCTGTTGAAACAGCTGGTGCTGAGGTTCAAAAAGGGAATGCCATCGAAGAACGTAAGATTCAACGTCTTTTCCGTAATGGGGATGTGACCCGTCTGATTAAGAAATCAAATGACTTTGGTGCTGGTGGTGTCTGTGTGGCTATCGGTGAATTGGCAGATGGTCTTGAAATTGATCTAGACAAAGTGCCATTGAAATACCAAGGTTTGAACGGTACAGAAATTGCCATCTCTGAATCTCAAGAGCGGATGGCTGTAGTGGTTCGTCCAGAAGACGTAGACGCCTTCATTGCAGCATGTAACAAAGAAAATATTGCTGCTGTTGTCGTTGCGACAGTGACTGAAAAACCAAATCTTGTCATGCACTGGAATGGTGAAACCATCGTTGATTTGGAACGTCGTTTCCTTGATACAAACGGTGTACGTGTGGTCGTAGATGCTAAGGTGGTTGACAAGGATGTCAAGCTTCCAGAAGAACGTCAAACATCAGCTGAAACCCTTGAAGCTGATACTCTTGAAGTCTTGGCTGACCTTAACCATGCCAGTCAAAAAGGTTTACAAACCATCTTTGATAGCTCAGTTGGTCGTTCAACAGTTAATCACCCACTTGGTGGTCGTTACCAAATCACACCAACGGAAGCTTCTGTACAGAAATTGCCAGTCCAACATGGCGTGACAACAACTGCTTCTGTTATGGCGCAAGGATTCAACCCTTATGTAGCAGAATGGTCTCCATATCATGGCGCTGCTTATGCAGTCATCGAAGCAACAGCTCGTTTGGTTGCTGCTGGTGCAAACTGGTCTAAGGCTCGCTTCTCTTACCAAGAGTACTTCGAGCGTATGGATAAACAAGCAGAGCGTTTTGGTCAACCAGTAGCTGCTCTCCTTGGATCCATTGAAGCTCAGATTCAACTTGGTTTGCCATCTATCGGTGGTAAAGACTCTATGTCTGGTACCTTTGAAGAATTGACCGTACCACCAACCTTGGTTGCTTTTGGTGTGACAACAGCAGATAGCCGTAAGGTCCTATCTCCAGAATTTAAGGCTGTTGGTGAAAATATTTACTATATTCCAGGTCAAGCTTTGGCACAAGAAATTGATTTTGATCTTATCAAGTCTAACTTTGCTCAATTTGAAGCAATTCAAGCTGACCATAAAGTCACATCTGCATCAGCTGTCAAATATGGTGGTGTGGTTGAAGCTCTTGCCCTTGCAACATTTGGTAACCATATTGGTGCAAACGTCGAATTAGCAGACCTTGACACTAGCTTGACAGCTCAATTGGGTGGATTCGTCTTCACATCGCCTGAAGACATTGCAGGTGTTGCCAAGATTGGACGAACAGTAGCTGACTTTACACTTACTGTCAATGGTGTAACGCTTGATGGATACAAACTTGACAGTGCCTTCCAAGGTAAATTGGAAGAGGTTTACCCAACGGAATTTGCACAAGCAACTGAGTTGGAAGAAGTACCTGCTGTAGCATCTGATGCTGTAATCAAAGCTAAAGAAACAGTTGAGACACCAGTGGTTTACATCCCAGTATTCCCAGGTACTAACTCTGAGTACGATTCAGCTAAGGCCTTTGAAAAAGAAGGTGCAAAAGTCAACTTGGTACCATTCGTGACATTGAATGAAGAGGCAATTGTCAAGTCTGTTGACACTATGGTTGACAATATCGAAAAAGCTAATATTATCTTCTTTGCAGGTGGCTTCTCAGCAGCCGATGAACCAGATGGATCTGCTAAATTTATCGTGAACATCTTGCTCAATGAAAAAGTGCGTGCAGCTATCGATAGCTTCATCGAACGTGGTGGTTTGATTATCGGTATCTGTAATGGATTCCAAGCCCTCGTTAAATCAGGTCTTCTTCCATATGGTAACTTTGAAGATGCAAGCAGCACGAGTCCAACCCTCTTCTACAATGATGCCAACCAACACGTGGCTAAGATGGTGGAAACACGGATTGCCAACACGAACTCACCATGGCTTGCTGGAGTAGAAGTTGGTGACATTCATGCCATCCCAGTATCACACGGTGAAGGCAAATTTGTCGTGACAGCTGAGGAATTCGCAGAGCTTCGTGACAATGGTCAAATCTTTACCCAATATGTTGACTTCGAAGGGAAGCCAAGCATGGATTCAAAATACAATCCAAATGGTTCTGTCAATGCGATCGAAGGTATCACAAGTAAGAACGGTCAAATCATTGGTAAGATGGGTCACTCAGAACGTTTCGAAGACGGTCTCTTCCAAAATATTCCAGGAAATAAAGACCAGCACCTCTTTGCATCAGCGGTTAAATACTTTACTGGAAAATAAGATTTGCAGATTTTCTAATAGATAAGCATCAGTAAATGTAAAAACAAGTAGATGTAACTTGCGATAATTGAAAATGATTTGTTGTTGCGAGTGAAACGAGCTTCTACCGTATCATTCCGCTGTAGTATCGCTAAGGAATGATACAGAAATAAAAATTAGGTATAGAAAATGACATACGAAGTAAAATCTCTTAATGAAGAATGTGGTGTTTTCGGCATCTGGGGCCACCAAGATGCTGCCAAAATGACCTATTTTGGACTCCATAGTCTTCAGCACCGTGGTCAGGAGGGGGCAGGAATCCTCTCCAATGACCATGGACAATTGAAGCGTCATCGTGATATGGGGCTTTTATCAGAAGTCTTCAAAAATCCTGCTAATTTGGATAAATTGACAGGAACTGGAGCGATTGGACACGTGCGTTATGCGACTGCGGGAGAAGCTTCTGTAGACAATATCCAACCTTTCCTCTTTCGCTTTCACGATATGCAGTTTGGTTTGGCTCATAACGGGAATCTGACCAATGCAGAATCGCTCAAGCAAGAATTGGAACAAAGAGGGGCAATCTTTAGCTCGACTTCTGATTCAGAAATCTTGGCTCACTTGATTCGTCGTAGCCACAATCCAAACCTGATGGGCAAGATCAAGGAAGCGCTCAGTCTTGTTAAAGGTGGTTTTGCTTATCTCTTGATGTTTGAAGATAAGCTAATTGCAGCGCTTGATCCAAACGGCTTCCGTCCTCTGTCAATCGGGAAAATGGCCAATGGAGCAGTTGTGGTTTCCTCTGAAACCTGTGCCTTTGAAGTCATCGGTGCGGAGTGGATTCGCGACGTAAAACCAGGTGAGATTGTCATTATTGATGATAGTGGTATCCAGTATGATAGCTACACAAACGATACTCAGCTGGCAATCTGTTCCATGGAGTACATCTACTTTGCCCGTCCCGACTCTAACATCCACGGTGTCAATGTCCATACAGCTCGTAAGAGAATGGGAGCTCAATTAGCACGTGAGTTCAAGCACGAAGCTGATATTGTAGTTGGGGTACCAAATTCCTCACTCAGTGCAGCAATGGGCTTTGCCGAAGAATCAGGTCTGCCAAATGAAATGGGGCTCATCAAGAACCAATATACGCAACGGACCTTTATCCAGCCGACTCAAGAATTACGGGAACAAGGAGTGCGAATGAAGCTCTCTGCTGTATCTGGTGTTGTGAAAGGCAAACGTGTGGTCATGATTGATGACTCCATTGTACGTGGAACAACATCACGTCGTATTGTCCAACTCTTGAAAGAAGCGGGGGCATCAGAAGTTCACGTTGCCATTGGGAGTCCTGCTCTTGCCTATCCATGTTTCTACGGAATTGATATCCAGACACGTCAGGAGTTGATTGCGGCTAATCATACCGTTGAGGAAACTTGCCAAATCATTGGTGCGGATAGTCTGACTTATCTTTCTATTGATGGATTGATTGACTCTATTGGGATTGAAACAGATGCGCCAAATGGCGGTCTCTGTGTGGCTTACTTTGATGGGAACTATCCAACTCCTCTCTATGATTATGAAGAAGAATATCGTAGAAGTTTGGAAGAAAAAACGAGTTTTTACAAATAAAATTCCCCATTGAAGGAAAGGAAAAGGAATAAACAAATGACAAATAAAAATGCTTATGCCCAATCAGGTGTGGACGTTGAAGCGGGTTATGAAGTTGTTGAACGGATCAAAAAACACGTGGCACGTACGGAGCGTGCAGGTGTCATGGGAGCTCTTGGTGGTTTTGGTGGCATGTTCGACCTTTCAAAAACAGGTGTCAAAGAGCCAGTTTTGATCTCGGGTACAGATGGTGTTGGTACTAAGTTAATGCTGGCTATCAAGTATGACAAACACGATACCATCGGACAAGATTGTGTGGCTATGTGTGTCAACGATATCATCGCTGCAGGTGCTGAGCCTCTTTACTTCCTTGACTATATTGCAACAGGTAAAAATGAACCAGCTAAACTAGAACAAGTTGTTGCGGGTGTGGCTGAAGGTTGTGTACAAGCAGGTGCGGCCCTCATCGGTGGGGAAACTGCTGAAATGCCTGGTATGTATGGTGAAGACGACTATGACTTGGCTGGTTTCGCAGTAGGTGTGGCAGAAAAATCTCAAATCATCGACGGTTCAAAAGTAGCTGAAGGGGATGTGATTCTTGGGCTTGCTTCAAGCGGTATCCACTCAAATGGTTACTCACTTGTTCGTCGTGTCTTTGCTGATTACACAGGTGAAGAAGTCCTCCCAGAATTGGAAGGGAAGAAACTTAAAGACGTTCTTTTGGAACCAACACGTATCTACGTCAAGGCTGTTTTGCCACTCATCAAAGAAGAATTGGTGAATGGTATTGCCCACATCACAGGTGGTGGTTTTATCGAAAATGTGCCACGTATGTTCGCGGATGACTTGGCTGCTGAAATTGACGAAAGCAAGGTTCCAGTTCTTCCAATTTTCAAAGCCCTTGAAAAATATGGTGAAATTAAACACGAAGAAATGTTTGAAATCTTCAACATGGGTGTCGGTCTTATGCTTGCGGTTAAACCAGAGAATGTGGAACGTGTCAAAGAACTTCTTGACGAACCTGTTTATGAAATTGGTCGTATTGTGAAGAAAGATGGCGCAAGTGTGGTGATTAAATAATGACTAAAAGGATTGCTGTTTTTGCCTCTGGTAACGGCTCAAACTTTCAGGTGATTGCGGAACAATTTCCAGTAGAATTTGTTTTCTCAGATCACCGAGATGCCTATGTCTTAGAGCGTGCCGAAAAGCTAGGGGTTTTATCTTATGCCTTCGAACTCAAGGAATTTGAGAGCAAAGCAGACTACGAAGGAGCCATTGTTGAGCTCTTAGATGAACACCAGATTGACTTGGTTTGTCTCGCAGGTTACATGAAAATCGTCGGTCCAACCTTGTTAGCAGCTTATGAAGGCCGTATCATCAATATTCACCCAGCTTATCTCCCTGAATTTCCAGGCGCTCATGGCATTGAGGATGCTTGGAATGCTGGTGTTACTGAGAGTGGCGTGACTATTCACTGGGTGGACTCTGGTGTTGATACCGGTAAGGTCATCAAACAAGTCCGTGTGCCACGCCTTGAAGGGGATACCCTTGATACTTTCGAAACTCGTATCCACGAAACAGAGTACAAACTATATCCAGAAGTCTTGGATAGTTTGGGGGCTGCACGAAAATAAGAAAGCCCTCGAGCTGAAAGAAAATTTTCGACTGTGGCAAAGAAAGAACTTTTTTAAAAAGGAAAAGAAAGAACATGACTAAACGAGCACTTATTTCAGTCTCAGATAAAGCGGGCATTGTTGAATTTGCCCAAGAACTTAAAAAACTTGGTTGGGATATCATCTCGACAGGTGGGACCAAGGTTGCCCTTGACAATGCTGGGGTGGACACCATTGCCATTGACGATGTGACTGGTTTCCCAGAAATGATGGACGGTCGTGTGAAGACCCTCCATCCAAATATTCACGGAGGGCTTCTCGCTCGTCGTGACTTGGATAGCCACTTGGAAGCGGCTAAGGACAACAAGATTGAGCTCATTGACCTTGTGGTGGTAAATCTTTACCCATTTAAGGAAACCATTCTTAAGCCAGATGTGACATACGCAGATGCCGTTGAAAACATCGATATCGGTGGTCCATCTATGCTTCGTTCTGCAGCGAAGAACCACGCTAGCGTCACAGTTGTGGTAGATCCTGCTGACTACGCTGTAGTTTTGGACGAATTGGCAGCAAACGGTGAAACCTCTTACGAAATTCGCCAACGTTTGGCAGCAAAAGTATTCCGTCACACAGCGGCTTACGATGCCTTGATTGCAGAATACTTCACAGCTCAGGTGGGTGAAGAAAAACCTGAAAAACTCACTTTGACCTATGACCTCAAGCAACCAATGCGTTACGGTGAAAACCCTCAACAAGACGCAGACTTCTACCAAAAAGCTTTGCCAACGGATTACTCCATTGCATCAGCGAAACAGCTCAACGGTAAGGAATTGTCCTTCAACAATATCCGTGACGCTGATGCAGCGATCCGCATCATCCGTGATTTTAAAGACCGTCCAACCGTTGTAGCTCTCAAACACATGAACCCGTGCGGTATCGGTCAAGCTGATGACATCGAAACTGCTTGGGATTACGCTTATGAGTCTGACCCAGTGTCTATTTTTGGTGGAATTGTTGTTCTCAACCGTGAGGTGGATGTTGCGACAGCTGAGAAGATGCACGGTGTTTTCCTTGAAATCATCATTGCACCAAGCTATACGGATGAAGCGCTAGCCATTTTGACCAACAAAAAGAAAAATTTGCGCATTCTTGCCTTGCCATTTGACGCACAAGATGCTAGTGAAGTGGAAGTAGAATACACAGGTGTTGTCGGTGGACTCCTCGTTCAAAACCAAGACGTGATCAAAGAAAGCCCAGCTGACTGGCAAGTGGTAACCAAACGCCAACCAACTGAGACAGAAGCGACTGCTCTTGAGTTTGCTTGGAAAGCTATCAAGTATGTCAAATCAAATGGAATCATCGTGACTAATGACCACATGACACTTGGCGTTGGCCCTGGGCAAACCAATCGCGTGGCTTCAGTTCGTATTGCTATTGACCAAGCTAAAGACCGTCTTGACGGCGCTGTTCTTGCTTCAGATGCCTTCTTCCCATTTGCAGATAACGTGGAAGAAATCGCCAAAGCAGGTATCAAAGCTATCATCCAGCCTGGAGGCTCTGTCCGTGACCAAGAATCCATCGAAGCTGCTGATAAATACGGCTTGACCATGGTCTTCACAGGAGTGAGACATTTTAGACATTAAGAAAATAAAAGGGAAGAAAACAGTTTCTTTCCTTTTTTTGCTTTAAAAGCGAAACGAAACAAGATTAAAACGAACGTTTATGGTATAATATTAGTAAATAATTCGCAAAAGAGGTTGAAAGATGAAGCTGTTAGTTGTCGGCTCGGGTGGTCGTGAACATGCCATTGCTAAGAAGTTGCTTGAGTCAAAAGACGTTGAAAAAGTCTTTGTAGCTCCTGGGAATGACGGGATGACTCTGGATGGTCTAGAATTGGTAAATATCTCTATTTCCGAACATTCTGCATTGATTGAATTTGCAAAAGCCAACGATATTGCCTGGTCTTTTATCGGGCCAGATGATGCCCTTGCTGCTGGTATCGTGGATGATTTTAATGCAGCTGGTCTCAAGGCCTTTGGTCCAACAAGATTGGCAGCGGAGTTGGAGTGGTCCAAGGATTTTGCTAAGGAAATCATGGTCAAGTACGGCGTTCCGACAGCAGCCTATGGGACCTTCTCAGATTTCGAGGAAGCCAAGGCCTATATCGAGGATAAAGGTGCTCCAATCGTAGTCAAGGCAGACGGTTTGGCCCTTGGGAAAGGTGTTGTCGTTGCGGAGACAGTCGAGCAAGCAGTAGAAGCCGCTCATGAGATGCTTTTGGACAATAAATTTGGTGACTCAGGCGCGCGTGTGGTTATCGAGGAGTTTCTTGCAGGAGAGGAATTTTCACTTTTTGCCTTTGTCAATGGTGACAAGTTCTACATCATGCCAACAGCTCAGGACCACAAACGTGCCTATGATGGCGACAAGGGGCCTAACACTGGTGGGATGGGTGCCTATGCGCCAGTTCCACACTTACCACAGAGTGTAGTTGATACGGCAGTGGAGACTATTGTCAAGCCAGTCCTCGAAGGGATGATTAAAGAAGGTCGTCCCTATCTTGGTGTCCTATACGCAGGGCTTATCTTGACAGCTGATGGACCCAAAGTCATCGAGTTTAACTCTCGTTTCGGAGATCCAGAAACTCAGATTATCTTGCCTCGTTTGACATCTGATTTTGCACAAAATATTACGGATATTTTGGATGGCAAGGAGCCAGCCATCACTTGGACGGACAAGGGTGTGACACTGGGTGTAGTTGTCGCATCAAACGGATACCCACTCGCATATGAGAAGGGTGTCAAGCTTCCAGCCAAGACAGAGGGCGACATCATCACCTACTATGCAGGAGCGAAATTCGCTGAAAATGGCCAAGACCTCCTCTCAAATGGCGGCCGTGTTTACATGCTGGTCACCACAGCAGAGACCGTTAAAGAAGCTCAAAAGACCATTTACAGCGAGCTTACAAAACAAAATACAGAAGGCCTCTTTTACCGAACTGATATCGGTAGCAAGGCGATAAAAGATTAATAGAGCGAGCGAAAGCGAGCTAAATGAAGATAATGGTCGCTGTGGTGAAAAGACCAGAACAGTATCTGTTCTGGTCTAGGGAAAATTTGAGACCTTAAGCTCAAATTTTAGGAATGAAACCGAAGGTTTGCTTCCGTCCCCACCACCTAAGATCATGATCAAAAAAGAAAAACTTTAAGAAAGGAGTATTCAGTTAGTTTTACTAACTGAACACGGGACTAAATCCCTAGGAAAAAAGAAAAAACTGCCTAGATGTAACGCCGTCGTTAGTTTTCCTATTTTTCTACGGAATTTTTCGCAAGCGAATCGTCCCTTTGTATCTTAAAATGAAACCAGTAATTTCCATTATCATGGGCTCAAAATCTGACTGGGCAACCATGCAAAAAACAGCAGAAGTCCTCGACCACTTCGGTGTCGATTACGAAAAGAAAGTTGTTTCCGCACACCGTACACCAGACCTCATGTTCAAACATGCTGAAGAAGCTCGTAGCCGCGGCATCAAGGTCATCATTGCAGGTGCAGGTGGCGCAGCTCACTTGCCAGGTATGGTAGCTGCTAAGACCACTCTTCCAGTCATCGGAGTACCTGTCAAGTCTCGTGCTCTTAGCGGTGTGGATTCTCTCTATTCTATCGTTCAGATGCCAGGTGGTGTACCTGTGGCAACTATGGCTATCGGTGAAGCAGGTGCGACCAATGCGGCCCTCTTTGCCCTCCGTCTACTTTCAGTGGAAGATCAGGCTATCGCTACTGCTTTGGCAGATTATGCTGAAGAACAAGGAAAAATCGCAGAGGAGTCGACAAATGAGCTCATCTAAAACAATCGGAATTATCGGTGGCGGCCAGCTGGGTCAGATGATGGCTATTTCTGCTATCTACATGGGACACAAGGTTATCGCGCTGGACCCTGCGGCAGATTGCCCGGCCTCTCGTGTGGCGGAAATCATCGTGGCTCCTTATAATGATGTGGACGCACTTCGTCAATTGGCAGAGCGCTGTGATGTTCTCACTTATGAATTCGAAAATGTTGATGCAGATGGTTTAGATGCTGTCATCAAGGATGGACAACTCCCTCAAGGAACGGACTTGCTACGTATTTCTCAAAACCGTATCTTTGAAAAGGACTTTCTCTCAAACAAGGCCAAAGTCACCGTTGCACCTTACAAGGTTGTGACCTCAAGCCAAGATTTGGCAGATATCGACTTGTCGAAAAACTATGTTCTCAAGACTGCGACTGGTGGCTACGATGGTCATGGACAAAAGGTTATTCGTTCAGAAGCAGACTTGGAAGAAGCCTATGCACTAGCTGATTCAGCAGACTGTGTCCTGGAAGAATTTGTCAACTTCGACCTTGAAATTTCTGTCATCGTGTCGGGGAATGGAAAGGATGTGACGATTTTCCCAGTTCAGGAAAACATCCACCGCAACAATATCCTGTCTAAGACCATTGTGCCTGCCCACATTTCAGAAAGTCTAGCTGAAAAGGCCAAATCTATGGCAGTGCGAATTGCAGAACAGCTCAAGCTATCTGGAACGCTCTGTGTGGAAATGTTTGCGACTGCTGATGACATCATTGTCAATGAAATTGCGCCACGTCCACACAATTCTGGTCACTACTCGATTGAAGCCTGTGGCTTCTCTCAGTTTGATACCCATATTCTGGGCGTTCTGGGAGCACCATTGCCAGACATCAAACTACATGCGCCAGCTGTCATGCTCAATGTCCTCGGCCAGCACGTCGAGGCTGCTGAAAAATATGTCGCAGAAAATCCAAGCGCCCACCTCCACATGTATGGTAAAATAGAAGCGAAGCACAACCGTAAAATGGGGCATGTGACTTTGTTTAGTGCTGAACCGGATAAGGTTGAGGAATTTGGGAAAGGAATTGATTGGTAAAATGAGAAAAGTATTTATTTCACATAGCAGTAGAGACAAAGATATGTTTGTACGTCCACTGGTTGAGAAACTTAAAAAAAATCTTGGAGAGGATCGATTGGTTTATGATGAATTAACATTTGAGGCAGGCGCAAAAATAATAGAAGAAATCCGAAGATCGATAGAAAAGACGGACTTATTCGTATTACTCTTATCAAAGAATTCACTGTCCTCGGAGTGGGTAAAACAAGAAATTATTTGGGCTCAAGGACTAGATTCTGACTTCGTAGATGAACAAAGAATTATGCCGGTTATAATTGATGATGTAACTAAATATAATCATGAGGAAATTCCAGACTGGCTAAGAAACTATAATATAAAAAAAATTAAATCACCAAGTAAGCTATCTAGAATCATTTTTTCAAGGGTTACAGAAATTTCTTGGGAAAATAGTGATTTTTTAAATAAGAAGACAAATTTATTTGTTGGTCGTAATTCTGAAATGGAAAGTTTTGAAAGTAGAATTAATGATTTCACAATTGATAAAACAAATTTTATCATTACCTCTGGAATGAGTACGGTAGGACGTCGGAGTTTTTTAAAGAGAGCGTTAGATAAAACTGGCATAGTGAAAAAGTCCTATTTCCCACCTATAATTTATTTAGACGGACACCAAAGTATAGAGGATTTTATAAAAGGATTAACTAATGTTTCTGATTTGGAAGATAATTTTGATTTTATGAATATCACTTTAGATGAAAAGATTGATATTGCATATGAACTGTTGTGTTATTTAAATACTCAGTTAGGGGATAAACTATTTGTAGATGATCAAGGAGCCATTGTAACTCACACAGGAGAATTGGCATATTGGTTTGAACAAATTGTTAAAAAGTTTGAACACAGTGACTTCATCGATTTGTCAACTTGTATAATAAGTAAATACAAGCCTCACTCTCTATTTTCATTAAAAAATATGTTTCATCTTCACATAGATGTCCTAACTCCAGGTGACCGAAATAAACTACTTTTTCAATACAGTGGGCTTAATGATTTGGATTTAGATAAGTCAGAATTAGCTGACATAAGTCAGTTATTTTCAGGATTTCCTGAAGAAATATTTTATACAATTGATATAATTAAACAAAACTCAAAAGAGTATTTTTATAAGAATACACACATTGTTTCAGATTACTCTGATAATAAAATACAGTCAATAATTTCTGGATTTAATTACACTGATGATGATAACAAAGCTTTAAAGATATTATCTAAGTTTAATTTTATCAATTTGGAATCCTTATCTAAAATATTCGAATATGCATCAATCGCACCCAAAATTAGTGATATTGAAAAATATATTAGACATGGTATGGTGAATAAGATCGGTGTAGATGGCGAGTATATAGCTTTAAATTTAGCTGCAAGAAACTTTTATGAGAGACAGATCCATTTAGAACCACAACTATCAAGCGCACTAGATAAATTTGTTAGAACTATAGAAATTAATGATTCTAATCTGGATCTTGCGGATGAAATATTTGTTATGCAAGAAAGTTTAAGATTAGGAAAACAAGTACCTATAGAGAAGCTACTCCCATCGTATTATTTGAAAACGATGAAGAATTTATATGATGATAGAAAAAATTCTGCTGTTATAAAATTAGCAGATAATGTATTGGAATCAAGTGACGTATTAGATAGTTACATAAGAGATGAAATCCGATTCTTCTTATGTAGTTCATTAGCTAGATTAAAGGATGAACGATTTAAGAATGAAGTTCAGAGTATTTCAGGGTACAAACATAATTTTTTATTTGGCTTTTACTATAGGCAAATAGGACGCTTTGACGTTGCAATTGATCGTTTTAATAAGGTTTTGGAGGAAAATCGCACATATTCTCAGGCAAAACGAGAGTTGGTTTTATTATATAATAAAATAGGAGAATATGATAAAGCATATTTGATGGCTAAAGATAACTATGAAAACAATCGCAATAATCCCTATCATATACATGCTTATTTTCAAAGTGTTCTTTATCAAAGAGAGTCTATACTACCTACAGTAGAAAAGAAAAGAATATTAGAATCTTTATTAAATGATTTTGAAAAGATTGATTCTCCAAGTGCACGAAACATGTTTTTAATTTCTAAAGCAAAATATAATATGGAAATTGAGATGAATTACAGTGAAGTTCAATCTATATTGGATCAAGCGAAAATAGAGTTTCCAGAGGATAACACCTATTTATTACTGTTTCAAGTTGATTTTTTTGAAAGAACAAAAGACTTGAAACAACTGGAAAAAGTTTTAAGCTATATGAAAATCTCAGGTTTTAATAGAAGAGATAGCAATTATTATAACGATTTCTTAAAATGCCAAATTTTTATAAATGCATTAAAAAATAATGATATTGAGTGGAAAGAATACTTATCTAAGCTTACACTATCTGATACTGCTAGGTTGGCTATTAAAGAACGAGCAATGAAACTTATTGATCAACAATAAAGGAGTAAACAATGATCGAACGTTACTCTCGCCCTGAGATGGCGAACATTTGGACTGAAGAAAATAAATACCGTGCTTGGCTTGAGGTGGAAATCTTAGCTGACGAAGCATGGGCTGAGTTAGGGGAAATCCCTAAGGAAGATGTAGCTTTGATTCGTGAAAAAGCGGACTTTGACATCGACCGTATCTTGGAAATCGAGCAAGAGACTCGCCACGATGTGGTGGCTTTCACGCGTGCGGTTTCTGAGACTCTTGGTGAAGAGCGCAAGTGGGTTCACTATGGGTTGACTTCTACCGACGTGGTGGATACTGCCTACGGTTACCTCTACAAACAAGCCAACGACATCATCCGCAAGGACCTTGAAAACTTCCTCAACATCATCGCTGACAAAGCGAAAGAGCACAAGTTCACCATCATGATGGGGCGTACCCACGGTGTTCACGCTGAGCCTACAACTTTTGGTCTTAAATTGGCAACTTGGTACAGCGAAATGAAGCGCAACATCGAGCGTTTTGAGCATGCGGCTGCTGGCGTGGAAGCTGGTAAGATTTCTGGTGCGGTTGGTAACTTTGCCAACATCCCACCATTCGTTGAAAAATACGTCTGCGATAAATTGGGTATCCGTGCCCAAGAAATCTCTACACAGGTGCTTCCTCGTGACCTTCACGCTGAGTACTTTGCAGTTCTTGCGAGCATCGCAACTTCTATCGAGCGTATGGCAACTGAAATTCGTGGTCTTCAAAAATCAGAACAACGTGAAGTGGAAGAGTTCTTTGCCAAAGGTCAAAAAGGTTCTTCAGCTATGCCTCACAAACGTAACCCAATCGGTTCTGAAAACATGACAGGTCTTGCGCGTGTGATCCGTGGTCACATGGTAACAGCTTATGAAAATGTATCACTCTGGCATGAGCGTGATATCTCTCACTCATCAGCTGAGCGCATCATTGCACCAGATACAACTATCTTGATTGACTACATGCTCAACCGTTTCGGAAACATCGTTAAGAACTTGACGGTCTTCCCAGAAAACATGATCCGCAACATGAACTCTACATTTGGTTTGATCTTCAGCCAACGTGCCATGCTTGCTTTGATTGAAAAAGGTATGACACGTGAGCAAGCCTACGACCTTGTTCAACCTAAGACAGCCCAATCATGGGATAACCAAGTCGACTTCAAACCACTTCTTGAAGCAGATCCAGAAGTGACTTCACGTCTCACTCAAGAAGAAATTGATGAAATCTTTAACCCAACTTACTATACCAAACGTGTGGATGAAATCTTCGAACGCATCGGTTTGGGTGATTAATGATAACAATAAAAAGCGAGATTTTTGTCTCGCTTTTTATTTGTGCTTAATCTTTTTTCTTGCTAAGTCCGTAAGCTGTGAGTGCAGTCATAAGACCAGTAGCAATTAACCATTCTGAACCTTGGCTTCCTGTTTCAGGAAGTTTATTTTCTTTTGCTACAGGAGCTGGGCCTTGAGGAAGGGCTTTGTTTTCCTCAGCAGGAACAGTTGCTAGAGCTGGTTCATTTGGAATCTCTAGTTTTGGTTTTTCTTCAGCGATAGCAGTTTGACCATGTTCATCGCCAAGGTGAGTGACAGGGTTGCCAACTTCAATCACTTGAGCGACTGGTTCTTGAGCTACGACACTTGTAACCAATGTTTTAACTTCAGATCCATCAGCAGCAGTAGTCACAGAGTAGAAATGGCTACGACGACCGTTGACACCTGCAGTTACTAGACGAGTTTGTCCCTTAGGTAGCGAAGGAGTCTCGCGAGTGATCGTTGTAAATGGAATTTCTTCGTCCTCGATCACAACACGTGGTTTTGCATCTGCAACAGGAGCTTGACCTTTTTCGTCTCCTACATGTGTTGTTAATGTTCCAACTTCGACAACTTGATTGACAGCTTCTTTCGTTACTTGATTTTCAAGAACTGTTTCTGTCTGCTTGCCATTTTCAGTCACAACTGAAAGATACTTAGTACGTTCTCCTTTGACACCAGCAGTGATGACTTTCTCTTGTCCTGCTGGAATGTTAGGATTTTCTTTCTTAACGATCTCAAACGGAATTTCTTCTGTCTTAACAAGAAGCTCTGGTCGATTTTCAACTGTAGCAGCAGTTTCACTCTCATCGAGGCTTCCTGAGTGAGTGGCAGCTGGTTTAAGACCAAGTCTAGCAGCTTTGAGATTAGCTACAAGTGTATCTAACTCAGCTTGTTTATTACGATTGAGGTTGTAGTTAAGAGCGTCTTTAGCAACCTTGAGAGCGTCGAGACTTTCTGTGCTATATCCTTCTAAGTTTTCAGGGATTTGAGCAAGTTCTTCGCGTAGCGCTTTGTAGTTAGCACGGAAATAGTCCTTGTTGTGGTCTGCAAAAGCAGTCATGAGTTCAAAGATTTCTTCTTCCTTGTATTCTGCGCTTGGTCGATCAGCCCAGATAGCTAACATACTACCAACAGTAGGTAGGTCAACTTCAGGATATTTAGTTGATGCTAGTTGGTTAAATGGAGTTTTTTCAGTATTTTCAATAGCTTTCTTGAGGAAGCCACCACCATCTTCTGGTTTTTGACCGAGAATGTAGTACCAATCTCCATTCGTGTTAAGGAATTTGTACCCCTTACTTGCTAGGTATTGAGGAGATGCAAGGTTGTAACCCCACCATCCTTTAGACCAGTAAGAGATGATAACGTCTTTATCAAACTCAACATCATCCTTGTCTTCATAGTAGAAGCCATCGTTAAAGGCCATTGGTTGAAGACCTTTTTCTTTAGCCATGGCAGCTAGGCTATTAGCGTATTCAGCAAATTTACCATAGAGGCCATACCACTTGAGGTAATACCAACCTTGAGCGTTGGTAGCATCATTGGCATACTCATCTGTACCATAGTTGAAGATCTTAGTCTTGCCTGCAAAGAAGTCCATGTACTTGCCAATAAGGGCTTTTGTAAAGTTCATTGCTTCTTCGTTCTCAAGGTCCATAGTTGTTTTTGAAACCTTGTCAAAATTAGCTTGAGGGTTTGCGATGCCTAATTTTTCCATAGCAACAAGCATAGCATCCATGTGACCTGGGCTATTGATAGCTGGGATTAATCCAATACCTTTGTTTTTAGCATACTGGATAAGCTCAGTGATTTCGGCTTGGTTCAAAGTAGTTCCATTAGGATCATCGTAGTAAGATTTTGTTCCTTCGATGATGGCGTTTTTCACATCGTCGCTTGCATAAGTCTTGCCGTTTGCTGAGATACTCATATCATCAAGTAAGAAGCGAAGTCCATCATTTCCAAGGAGGAGATGAAGGTCAGAGTATCCAAGTTCGCTGGCTTTGTCAACGATTCGTTTAAGTTGGTCTAGCGTGAAGTATTTACGACCAGCATCAATAGAGATTACTTTGTTCTTAGCTAGTTTTTCAACTTCGCGTTTAGCATCTTCTTCTTTTTGAGCTTCTGGAGTGAAGGTCAAGTTGCTAACAGCTTCCTGGAGTTTTGCGATCGCTTGATCAATAGTATCTTGTTGAGCACGGCTAAGGTTGCTATCGAGAGCACGGATGGCTTTTTCAGCTTCTTTAACGGCTGCAATACTTTCTTCTGTGTAGCGAGTAAGGTCTGTTGGAACTTCTTTCAGAGCTTGTTCAGCAGACTCGTAATCAGCAGCGAAGTACTCAGCGTTAGAGTTTGCGAATTGACGCATGAGTTTGAAGAGACGAGATGGAGAGTAGCGAGCAGATGGAGTATCAGCCCAAGCCGCTACCATACCACCGATAATAGGAACGTCAGATCCTTCTGTTTTTGGTACAGAAGTAATCGGTGTGCTCTTAATGCCGTTCAAACCTTGGTCCAGGTTGTACCAACCTTGTCCGTCAGCATTACGGCCGAGAACGTAGTACCAAGCATCGTTAGTATTGAGGATTTCGTGTCCTTTTTCAGCTAGTAATTTAGAAGAAGCGACATCGTAACCGCCCCAGCCACCAGTCCACATAGAGACGATGATGTCCTTGTCAAAGGTACCAAAACTTGTATCGCTATTATAGTAGATACCGTCGTTGAAGGCCATAGGTTTTAGACCGTGAGATTTGACGATACGAGCTAGGTCATTAGCATAGGCGATGAATTTGTCATAGCCCTTGTCTGGGAATCCATCTTCTGGATACCATTTATAGGCTTGAAGAACGCTCCATCCTTTAGCATCAGTAGCATCGTTAGCGTACTCATCCAAACCAATGTTGAAGATTTCAGACTTACCAGCAAAGTAGCCTGCATACTTATCAATCAAAGCTTTTGTGAAGGCAACTGCTTTTTCATTGTCAAGGTCGACAGTACGTGCTGATTCTTTACCAAAATAGTTAAAGTTAGGCTTTTCAATACCTAGTTCTTTCATGGCATTGAGGATAGCGTCCATGTGACCAGGACTGTTAACAGATGGGATAAGTCCAATACCTTTATCTTTAGCATAGTTAATCAAGTCGGTCATTTGGCTTTCAGTTAGATGATTGCCGTTTGGATCGTTGTAGTAGGCGTTTGTTCCGTTTTCAACAGCGCGTTTGACATCGTCACTCGCATAAGTCTTGTCCCCTACAGTTAGGGACATATCATCTAGCATAAAGCGCAAGCCGTCATTTCCGACTAGGAGATGAAGATCAGTATAGCCATAGTGTTTGGCTTTGTCGATGATTTCTTTCAGTTGTTCAGGAGAGAAGTATTTACGCCCTGCATCGATTGAAACGATTTTCTTTTTAGCCAGTTTTTCATTGACTTGAGCTGCTCTCTCTGTAGCGACTACAGGAGCTTCAACTTTAGCAACTTCTTTGTTTTCTGCCTTTTCTGGTTCTGGCTGCTTAGCTTCTTCAGTTACTTCTGGTTTTGCTGGAGTTTCTTCGGTTGTAACAGTTTTTTCTACAATAGATGCAGGAGTAGCTTCAACTTTTGGTGCTTCAGTGTTTGTTACAGGTGTCACTGGAGCTGCAGGAGCTACGGCTTCTGGTGTAGGACTAGTTTCAAGTTTTTCTTCGCTGGCCTGTGGAGACGATTCTCCTGCGGCTTGGATAGTAGGTTGATTCTCTGTTGTAGTAGGTACGACTCCATCAGCGGCAACAGCTTGTGCATGAAAGGCAAAGCCAATCAAGACAGAAGCTGCTCCGATTGCGTATTTACGAATAGAGAAACGCTGTTTATTTTCTGGTTTCATTAAATAACCTCCTAATTTATTGTTTTGGTAGCGTTTTCACAAACTGATTCCATTGTATTATCTGAATCTAGCAAAGTCAAGTATTTTAATAAAATACCTATAAAAAATATAAGAAGTTATTTAATTTGAACTGATTTTAATTTTTACTCTGTTTTTAGTAAAATTTCTCCAAATTATAGTTTAAAGTCATTTGATATTTCCTACTAAAAGCTGACGTGCTATAATGAAAAACAGAAAAGCCTGAAACGATTGTCTCAGACTTTTTAATGTTTAGTGATCGCGATCACATGAGATAAATTTAATCTTATAGAAATCAGAACGTTTGTAAGTTTCAATGTATTCCAACACTTGGCCAGTTGACTCAAGTTTAGTTGTCTTGGTTTGGAGAACAGTTGGGAACTGAGAGTCGATTCCTAGGATAGAAGCAGCATGTTCTGGAGTTGGAAATACAATTTCATTGATTTCTTCAAAATGCTCGTCATTCATGTGAATGTGGTAGTCCAATTTGAAACGATTATAGATAGAACTATAGTATTCAAGATTTGGATAGTTTGCATTGATGTATTGTTCAGGGATATAAGATGTGTGGTAGATATAAGTAACACCGTTAGATTCACGGATACGTTCGATTTTGTAATAAAATTGATCGCCACGCAATCCCAATTTTTCTAAGTAGTTAAGATCGTTACCGCGTTCAATAGAAAGAACAGTGACTTTATCGTCCTTGGTTTCAAAAATTTCTACATCAGAAAATTCCACGAGTTTGTGCTTGCGAGCGCGAGCCACAAAGGTTCCCTTACCTTGTTGGCGGACAATATAACCGTCTTTAGCAAGGTCGTTTAAGGCGCGAACAACAGTGATTGAACTTACGTCATACATTGCAATCAATTCTGCTTCAGTGTAGAATTTGTCGCCACTTGCAAATTGACCTGAAATGATTTTGTTTTTCAATTCATCTTTGATATATTGATACTTTGGAATTGCCATATTTTCACCTCATTTTTTCCTTCTCCATCTTCGATTCTACCATAAATAGTTTGAAAATGATAGTAAATAATGTAAAAAAATAAAATAATAGGCTAAGTGATTGACTTACATATTATTTACGGTTATAAACTCATACATTTATGCAATCTAGATCGAAAATATTTAAGAAAAAAATTTTTTACAAGAATTTTAGAAAACAATTCAGTAAAAAAAAGAAAAATTTTAAATAATTTTCGAAAAATCTATTGACAAGATGGATTCATTAGTTTATCATTTAATATAACAACAAATGAAAGCGCAAACGAAAAAGTATGGGGTGGTAAAATGACAAGGTTTAAAATTGAGGATGATTTTTACCTAGATGGGAAACCATTCAAAATTTTATCTGGTGCCATTCATTATTTTAGAATTCCTGAAGAAGACTGGTATCATTCATTGTACAATCTCAAGGCTTTAGGCTTCAACACTGTTGAAACTTACGTCGCTTGGAATTTGCATGAGCCAACTGAAGGAAACTTCAATTTTGAAGGCAATCTTAATATTGAAAAATTTCTTCAGACAGCTCAGGACTTAGGCTTGTATGCTATTGTTCGACCATCTCCCTTTATCTGTGCAGAGTGGGAATTTGGTGGTTTACCAGCATGGCTTTTAACTAAAGACATGCGAATCCGCTCCTCTGATCCAGCCTTTGTTGAAATGGTAGGACGTTACTACGATCATTTACTTCCGCGTCTTGTTTCAAGATTGTTGGACAATGGTGGTAACATCCTCATGATGCAGGTTGAAAATGAGTACGGTTCATACGGTGAGGACAAGACCTACTTGCGTGAGATTCGCCGATTGATGGAAGAACGTTCAGTGACTTGTCCGCTCTTTACATCTGATGGTCCATGGCGAGCAACTCTGAAAGCTGGTACCTTGATTGAAGATGATCTCTTTGTGACAGGGAACTTTGGTTCAAAAGCTAACTTTAACTTCTCGCAAATGCAAGAGTTCTTTGATGAGTATGGCAAGAAATGGCCACTCATGTGTATGGAATTCTGGGATGGATGGTTTAACCGATGGAAAGAACCAGTCATCACGCGTGAGCCAGAGGAGTTAGCAGAAGCTGTACATGAGGTGCTAGAGCAAGGCTCTATCAACCTTTATATGTTCCACGGTGGAACTAACTTTGGTTTTATGAATGGTTGTTCAGCTCGAGGAACCATCGATTTACCACAAGTAACATCTTATGATTATGACGCTCTCCTTAATGAAGCTGGCAATCCAACTGCTAAATACCTGGCAGTTAAGGAAATGATGGCGACTTACTATCCTGAGTATCCACAATTAGAGCCCCTTTACAAAGAGAGCATGGAAGTTGAAAACATTCCACTGGTTGAGAAAGTTTCTCTTTTCGAAACCTTGGATAGCCTAGCAAGTCCAATCGAGAGTCTCTATCCTAAGAAAATGGAAGAGTTGGGACAAAGCTATGGCTACCTACTCTATCGTACAGAAGCTAGCTGGGACGCAGAAGAAGAACGCATCCGTATCATTGATGGACGCGATAGAACTCAGCTATTTGTAGATGGGAAATGGGTCGCAACTCAGTACCAGACTGAAATTGGAGAAGATATCTTCTATCAAGGAAAAAAGAAAGCGCTCTCTAGATTTGACATCCTTATTGAAAATATGGGGCGTGTCAATTACGGGCATAAGTTCCTAGCAGATACACAACGAAAAGGGATTCGTACAGGTGTCTGCAAAGACCTACACTTTATGCTGAGCTGGGAACACTATCCGCTTCCACTAGATAATCCTGAAAAGATTGATTTCTCAAAAGGATGGACAGAAGGACAACCTGCCTTTTACGCCTATGACTTTGAAGTTGAGGCTCCGAAGGACACCTACTTAGAACTATCTGAGTTTGGTAAAGGGATTGTCTATGTCAATGGCCATCATCTCGGACGTTTCTGGAATGTTGGTCCAACCTTATCGCTTTATATTCCGCACAGCTATCTCAAGGAAGGTGCTAACCGCATCATTATCTTTGAAACTGAAGGGGAGTATAAAGATCACATACATTTAACTCGTAAACCTACACTAAAACATATAAAGGGGGAAAATTTATGACAATTGTAGGATGCCGTATCGATGGACGTTTGATCCACGGACAAGTAGCAAACCTTTGGTCTGCTAAACTTAATGTTTCACGTATCATGGTCGTTGACAATGAAGTTGTTAACAACGATGTTGAAAAGAGCGGATTGAAACTTGCAACACCACCAGGTGTAAAACTTAGCATTTTGCCAGTTGAAAAAGCTGCAGCCAATATCCTTGCTGGTAAATACGATAGCCAACGTCTTTTGATTGTAGCACGCAAGCCTGACCGTTTCCTCGGTTTGGTAGAAGCAGGTGTGCCACTTGAAACTGTCAATGTCGGCAACATGTCTCAAACACCAGAAACACGTGCGATCACACGTTCAATCAACGTTGTAGATAAAGACGTAGAAGATTTCCACAAATTGGCGGAAAAAGGTGTTAAACTTACTGCTCAAATGGTTCCAAATGATCCAGTTTCAGACTTTTTGAGCTTATTAAAATAGGAAAAAATTTTTAGGAGGTCATTGTTATGATACAATGGTGGCAAATTTTACTTCTCACTCTGTACTCAGCTTATCAAATCTGTGATGAGTTGACGATCGTTTCTTCTGCAGGTTCCCCTGTATTCGCTGGTTTCATTACTGGTTTGATCATGGGAGATTTGACAACTGGTTTGTTTATCGGTGGTAGCTTGCAGTTGTTCGTACTTGGGGTAGGTACCTTTGGTGGTGCTTCTCGTATCGACGCAACTTCTGGTGCGGTTCTTGCGACAGCTTTCTCAGTTGCACAAGGAATTGATACAGCACTTGCGATTACAACAATTGCTGTGCCAGTAGCAGCACTTTTGACTTACTTCGACGTACTTGGTCGTATGACTACTACATTCTTCGCTCACCGTATTGATGCTGCGATCGAACGCTTTGACTACAAAGGAATCGAACGCAACTACCTTCTTGGTGCGCTTCCATGGGCTGCTTCTCGTGCCCTTCCAGTCTTCTTTGCCCTTGCTTTTGGTGGTGCCTTCGTACAATCAGTAGTAGACTTAGTTGAAGCTTACAAATGGGTTGCAGATGGTTTGACACTCGCAGGTCGTATGCTTCCAGGTCTTGGATTCGCTATCTTACTTCGTTACCTTCCAGTTAAACGTAACCTTCACTACCTTGCTATGGGATTCGGTTTGACAGCTATGTTGACTGTACTTTACTCATACGTAACAGGTCTTGGTGGAGCAGTTGCTGGTATCATTGGAACTCTTCCTGCTGACGTTGCTGAAAAAATTGGCTTTGCCAACAACTTCAAAGGCTTGTCTATGATCGGTATCTCTATCGTAGGTATCTTCCTTGCGGTGCTTCACTTCAAAAATAGCCAAAAAGTAGCTGTAGCAGCACCTTCTACACCATCAGAAAGTGGGGAAATTGAAGATGACGAATTCTAATTACAAACTAACAAAAGAAGATTTTAATCAAATTAACAAACGTAGCTTGTTCACTTTCCAATTGGGATGGAACTACGAACGTATGCAAGCATCAGGTTACCTTTACATGATCTTGCCACAATTGCGTAAAATGTATGGAGATGGAACTCCTGAGTTGAAAGAAATGATGAAAGTTCATACTCAATTCTTCAACACTTCACCATTCTTCCACACAATCATCGCTGGTTTTGACCTTGCCATGGAAGAAAAAGATGGCGTTGGTTCAAAAGATGCGGTTAACGGTATCAAGACTGGTTTGATGGGACCATTCGCTCCTCTTGGAGATACTATCTTTGGTTCACTTGTACCTGCTATCATGGGATCTATCGCTGCAACAATGGCTATCGCTGGTCAACCTTGGGGTATTTTCCTTTGGATCGCAGTTGCAGTAGCGTATGACATCTTCCGTTGGAAACAGTTGGAATTTGCCTACAAAGAAGGGGTTAACCTAATCAACAACATGCAAAGCACTTTGACAGCTTTGATTGAAGCTGCATCTGTACTTGGTGTGTTCATGATGGGTGCTCTTGTAGCAACAATGATCAACTTTGAAATTTCATACAAATTGCCAATCGGTGAAAAGATGATTGACTTCCAAGACATCTTGAACTCAATCTTCCCACGCTTGCTTCCAGCAATCTTCACTGCCTTTATCTTCTGGTTGCTTGGTAAGAAAGGTATGAACTCTACAAAAGCTATCGGTATCATTATCGTGCTTGCCTTGGCTCTTTCTGCCTTTGGTAAATTTGCACTTGGAATGGGCGCATAATTTATGACTAAATCATTGATTTTAGTGAGCCATGGACGTTTTTGTGAAGAACTTAAAGGTAGCACAGAAATGATTATGGGTCCACAAGACAACATTCATGCAGTAGCTCTTCTTCCAGAAGATGGACCAGAAGATTTCACTGCGAAATTTGAAGCTGCTGTCGAAGGTTTGGATGATTTCCTAGTCTTTGCTGACCTCCTTGGTGGAACACCATGTAACGTGGTGAGCCGTCTGATTATGGAAGGTCGTGACATTGAACTTTATGTAGGAATGAATCTTCCAATGGTTATTGAATTTATCAATGCTAGCCTAACTGGCGCTGATGCAGATTATAAGAGTCGTGCTTCAGAAAGCATTGTCAAAGTTAATGATTTATTGGCAAGCTTCGACGACGATGAAGATGAATAAGATGTAACAAACTATCTTATAGAAAATATACATGGGAATGGGAGCGACTCCCATTCCCATGTTTTCAATCATGAAACAATATTAGATTAGAGGTTTTCAATGCTAGATTATACAAAAGAAGAATTGCTTGAGTTGGGGGCAGAAATCACAACTCGCGAAATTTACCAACAACCAGATGTTTGGAAAGAAGCTTTTGAAGCTTATCAAGCACGACGTGATGAAATTGCAGCCTTTTTACAAGGAATTGCTGACAAACATGACTACATCAAAGTTATCCTGACTGGTGCTGGAACTTCTGCTTATGTAGGTGATACTCTGGTTCCTTACTTTAAAGAAGTTTATGATGAACGTAAATGGAATTTCAATGCTATCGCGACAACTGATATTGTAGCAAACCCACAAACTTATTTGAAAAAAGATGTGGCAACTGTTTTGGTATCATTCGCGCGTAGCGGGAACTCACCTGAGAGTGTGGCAACAGTTGACTTGGCCAAGGCTTTGGTTGGTGAGCTTTATCAAGTGACCATCACATGTGCAGCTGAAGGGAAATTGGCTCTTCAAGCGCATGGTGATGACCGCAACCTCTTGCTCTTGCAACCAGCTGCTTCTAACGATGCTGGGTTTGCTATGACTTCAAGCTTCACTTCAATGATGTTGACAGCGCTCTTGGTATTTGATCCGACAGACTTTGCTGTTAAAGCTGAACGTTTCGACGTGCTATCTAGTTTAGCTCGCAAAGTTCTTGACAATGTGGCAGATGTCAAAGAGTTGGTTGACCTAGACTTTAACCGAGTGATTTATCTAGGTGCGGGCCCATTCTTCGGACTTGCTCACGAAGCACAGCTTAAAATTTTGGAATTGACTGCTGGTCAGGTTGCGACTATGTATGAAAGCCCAGTTGGCTTCCGTCACGGTCCAAAATCTCTTATCAACGAAGATACAGTCGTTTTGGTATTTGGTACTACAACAGATTATACTCGTAAGTACGATTTAGACTTGGTTCGTGAAGTTGCTGGCGACCAAATTACTCGTCGAGTTGTTCTCTTGAGTGATCAAGCCTTTGGACTTGAAAATGTGAAGGAAGTAGCACTTGGATGCGGTGGGGTTCTGAATGATGTTTACCGTGTCTTCCCTTACATCGTTTATGGTCAGTTATTTGCTCTCTTGACTTCACTTAAAGTTGGTAACAGACCAGATACACCATCACCTACAGGTACAGTTAACCGTGTCGTTCAAGGTGTCATTATTCACGAGTTTGAAAAATAAGGAGTTATTTATGAGTAAATTAACATTAAGCCCAAATAAACATGCCTGCATGCAAAAACTCTCAGACGAGAATGGTATCATCTCAGCTCTTGCTTTTGACCAACGTGGTGCTTTGAAACGCCTCATGGCTCAATACCAAACAGAAGAGCCAACAGTAGCTCAAATGGAAGAACTTAAAGTCTTGGTAGCGGATGAATTGACAAAATACGCTTCATCTATGCTTCTTGACCCTGAGTACGGACTTCCAGCTACAAAAGCTCTTGATCCAAAAGCTGGTCTTCTCCTTGCTTATGAAAAAACTGGATACGACACAACAAGTACAAAACGTTTGCCAGACTGCTTGGATGTTTGGTCTGCAAAACGTATCAAAGAACAAGGTGCAGATGCTGTTAAGTTCTTGCTTTACTATGACGTAGATAGCTCTGACGAACTTAACCAACAAAAACAAGCTTACATCGAACGTATCGGTTCTGAGTGTGTGGCTGAAGATATTCCATTCTTCCTTGAAATCCTT
>NZ_KV795008.1:38174-110837 GCF_001808865.1 Streptococcus sp. HMSC061D10
TGATGGCGAAATCGTTCATACACGTGAAGAAGCAGCTGCTTTCTTCAAAGCGCAAGACGAAGCAACTAACCTTCCATACATCTACTTGAGTGCAGGTGTATCCGCTAAACTCTTCCAAAAAACTCTTGTCTTTGCCCATGAATCAGGCGCAAACTTCAATGGTGTTCTTTGTGGACGTGCTACATGGGCAGGATCAGTTGAAGCTTACATCAAAGATGGTGAAGCAGCAGCTCGCGAATGGCTTCGTACAACTGGATTTGAAAACATTGATGAACTCAATAAAGTACTTCAAACAACAGCTACTTCATGGACTGAACGTGTAGAAGCATAGATCAGAAATAGAAGAAACGACTTTTGTTAATAAAATATCTATGGTTTCTTGACAAAGGTGTTTGTAAATCATACAATAAAACCATAGAGAGCGAATGCGCTTTCTATGGTTTGTTTACTTAGTTGAAATAGAAAAAGGAGAGAAGGATGAAAGCATACACAGAACGTGTATTTGGGAAAGTTGATGGCAAAGATGTCCTCGCTTACCGTTTTGAAACGGAGGCAGGCTACCAACTGGAAATTATGACCTATGGAGCAACAATTCTACGCTATGTAACTCCAGATAAGGCTGGCAATTTTGCCAATGTTATCCTAGGTTTTGACGATTTCGAAAGCTATGTGGGAAATAGCCCTAAACATGGAGCAAGTGTAGGTCCAGTTGCGGGTCGTATCGCAGGTGCAACATTTGAACTCAATGGGAAGACCTATGAACTCGAAGTCAACAACGCAAGCAACTGTAATCACAGTGGCTCAACTGGTTGGGATTCTAGCTTGTTTGAGCTAGTCGAAGTGAATGATCATGGTTTGACTCTTTACACAGAAAGAACAGATGGGACTGGAGGTTTCCCTGGAAATCTTAAGATTTGGATTAGCTACAACTTGGAAGAAAGTGGTGCCTACGAAGTTAGTTACAAGGTAACGACAGACCAGGATACCTTGGTCAATCCAACCAACCACAGCTATTTCAACTTGTCTGGTGATTTCACTCAGACGATTGACCGTCATGTCTTCCAATTAAACACAGAAGGTATCTATCCAATCGCTCCTGACGGTGTTCCAGCTAAAACCCCAGATGCTAATCGTGATGTGGTCAAACATATCTATAATGGTGCCTTGTTGAAAGATATCTTTGCAGAAGAAGATGAGCAAATCCAACTCGTATCTGGTTTGGACCATCCATTTGCTCTTCCTGCAGGACATGACAATGCTGGATTCCTCTATGACCAAGGTTCAGGTCGCTTCTTGCTCTTCAAGACAGAGGCTCCTTGCTTTGTGGTCTACACAGCAAACTTTGTGGATGAGAGTGTCATTATCGCTGGTCAGCCAATGATTCAGCACAATGGGATTGCTCTAGAAGCGCAAGCTTTACCAGATGCTATTCATAGTGACCTTAAAGACCAAGTCATTCTCAAAGCAGGTGAAACTTTCACCAGCAAAACTCGTTACGAACTTGTTGTGAAATAATGATTGTTTTCTGAGTAAACCTAGACTTTAACCGTTAGTTATTTACTAGCTGTTAGAATCTAGGTTTTTTGATTCTTGAAAAATAAGGAAATAATCTCAAGTTTAGAAGATAATTCTATATATCAAATATTTTTACTGAATAAAGATGATTGACTTATATTGATAGTTGAATGCGTCAATAATATCTAATAGATATATTTATATGATAGCTCTTTTGCTAAAAATAAGGTATAATTAAAATGGAATAAATCTAGGCTTTTGACTAAAAAATACTAGATTTTTATAAAGATTTTTGGAAAAAAACTCTCTATAGAGACTCGTGTTCTTGGTCGAAGTTATAAGGGGAAGATTAGCAATGGTATCAGTATCTGGAAAATTCTGTATATTTTCACATAAAAATAAGCAACATCAGCGCTTTTTTCAACTGTTACCCGATGGTCAAATCAAGGATATTGGTGGAACCGGTCATGATAATGAGCGGTTTTGGCATATGCAGGAGAATAAAATTCAACTATTTTCTAGCTCGAAAGAATTGACGGCGATTTTTGACTGTTGCTATGAGGAAGTCGGCTATTCCTATTGGGAAGGTTTGCATCAGGGAACGATTCCTCTGGAAATTCGTGTCTATGATTCGCGTTCGGATCTGTTTGATTACCTTACGAAATTTACTAGTCGCTATTTGATTGACTACGGGGCCTTAACAGTGGGCAATCATACTTATGGTATTCCTCAATTAGTTGACTATGACCATGGAGGACAGGTCATTATTGGTGATTATTGTTCTATTGGACAAAATGTTCAATTTGTAACAGCAAATCATGATGTGGAATTGATTACTACTTATCCATTTAAGAGTTTGGAGTTGTTTTACACAGACAAGCCCCTGGATATGACGGATGACCACATATTGAAGAATCCTACTCGTGTTGGAAATGATGTTTGGATTGGAAACAATGTTCAGATTATGGCAGGGGTAACTATTGGAGATGGAGCGGTGATAGCAACAGGTGCTGTAGTGACTAAAGATGTGGAACCCTATGCTATTGTTGGAGGAAATCCTGCTAAGCTTATTCGTTATCGCATAGCAGATTCTACTGCCCGTAAGCAAATGCAAGAAATTGCCTGGTGGAACTGGTCAGAGGAATTGATTGCTGAGAGGCTGGACAAAATCATGAGTAAAGATATTTCAGCTTTCATCAAAGAATTTCTTCCACAAACTAGAGAAAGCTAGTAGTGAGTTGGCAATCTATTGGAGAGTTGTTTCCCCCTAATTTAAGAAAAGTACAAATAGAAATATAAAAAAATGACAGAAAAAATTAGTGTAATTGTACCCGTATATAACGTTGAAAAATACCTGAGACAATGTCTGGATAGCATTCTAAGACAAACCTATCAAAATCTAGAGATCCTGATCATCAATGATGGCTCAACTGATGGAAGTGATGCGATTTGTCGAGAATATCTTGAAAAAGATGCACGAATTTCCTATCATATTAAGGAAAATTCTGGTATTTCTGGCACAAGAAATGTTGGACTACAACTGGCATCTGGTGAATATGTGACCTTTGTAAATCCTGCAGATTGGTTAGAGAAAAATTACCTTGAAGAACTTTATGCTAGCTTAAAAGTTCATGATGCAGACATTTCTATAGCTAACTATTCTCTCTTTAAGGAATCAGAGAAGATTTTCTATTTTTATATAGGTGAGACTGATTATTATGAGCGTCTCTATTCGCCTTATCAGCTTTTAGATGAGCTTTATGAAACAAGATTTAACAAACATATTGCTTTAACATCTGCTTGGGGAAAACTCTATAAGCGTTCCATTTTGGAATCCTTACTTTTTTCAAATAATCGAGTTGAGAGAGATGGACTTTTTAATTTTAAAGCCTATCTTATGAGTCAAAGAGTAGTATATCTCAACAAAGCTCTCTATACTTGCCGTGAATATTCTGGAAGAGCTCTTGAGGAAAGGACGGAAGATAGGATATCGGATTTGATAGATAGTATGGAAGAACGACTAGTATTTTTAGCTAGCAAGGCTTATCCATTAGAGAAACATATAAAAGCCTATCGTACCACCTTAGAGTCTATCTTGGCAAACCTTGAGAATCAAGGCCTGAAGGATAAAGATGTTTATGCTCGTGTTCAGGAAAAATTACAGTTTTTAAAAACTAGACCACAAGCCTACAGTGAACAGAAACAAGCCATTGTACTTGCAGCTAATTATCCTTATGTTGATCAAGTGCTAGCAACCATTAAATCGGTTCTCTATCATCATAGAAATATTCGTTTCTATCTGATTAACGGTGATTTTCCACAGGAGTGGTTTACGGGAATCAATCGACATTTACAAGGTCTGGATAGTGAAATTATCAACTGCCGAGTCAGTATGGAGCAGATTCAACAGTACAAGACGGATATCTCCTATACAGTTTTCCTTCGCTATTTTATTTCTGATTTTGTTAAGGAGGACCGTGTCATATACATGGACTGTGATATGGTGGTAACAGGACCTCTAGATGAGCTCTATTCACTTGATTTAGAAGGTCATCCTATCGCGGCAGTTAGAGACTACGGAGGACGTGTTTTTTATAATCGTGAGATCTTTAATGCAGGATTTTTAGTCATTGATAATGCTTATTGGAAGGTACATCAAATGAGTCAATATCTGATTGAGATGACGAATAAATGGCATGATAAGGTAGATCAGGCAGACCAATCTATTCTCAATATGGTATTTGAAAATAATTGGTTGGAATTGCCTTTTGATTTTAATCATGTGGTACTTCATAGTCATTTTACAAACTACCAGATCCCAAATGGGCAGTCTTATCCTAAGGTTATCCATTATTTATCTCACAGAAAGCCTTGGTTTCCACTAGCCGCACAAACCTATCGTGATGTTTGGTGGTTTTATGCTCAATTAGATTGGTCAGAAGTATCAGAGAATATTGGTTTAGAGCCTCTTCGTGAGACGATGATTTATCCTAATGGCAGACCTTTTACCTGCCTCATTTACACAAGCATGGCAGAGATTCCACATTTGGAAGACTTCATTCGAGCACTTCCGCAAGTAAACTTTAAAATAGCAGCTCGTGTGCACGTAGCAGACAGTTTAGCAAGATTGATAAGGTATTCTAATGTAACAGTTTATTCTGGAATTAGTGAATTGCATGGACTAGATGATGAATTGGTTATGACAAGCAATGTTCTATTAGATATCAATCCAGGGGAAAAAACAATTGAAATTCTGGATCGTTTTAGTCAGGATCATAAACCAATCTTGGCATTCCAAGACTTAAAATCAACTGAGCATGGCCAACGACTTTTTGAAAGAGAGAACTGGCAAGAGCTAGCAAGGGCTATTGATAAGATTAGAAAAGGAGAGGATTAGAGATGGTGGACTTTCATAAAGCAGGTGAGTATCAATATATATCTATTTCTCCTACAGCTCAGGTTGAATTGGGACAAGATGTTACTTTACGCTCATTTGTATGTTTAGAAGTGGGGAGTGAAGCAACTTTCAAACTAGGAAATCGCGTCTTTTTCAATAATCATTGTAGTATACGTTGTGAACATCATATCGAGATTGGGAAAGATACCATGTTTGGAGATGGTGTGCGTATTTTTGATCATAATCACCAGTATTCTAATTATCATATTGAAAAAATTAGTTTTAATAAAGGGCCAGTTATCATTGGTAAAAACTGCTGGATTGGCTCTAATGTTGTCATTCTTAAAGGGGTAACAATTGGTGATAATGTTATCATCGGTGCAGGAGCAGTTATCCATAAGGATATTCCAAGTAATTCAATCGTAGTCAGTAAGGAAGAGTTGGTGATAAAGGAACGTCCCCAGTTGGATTACCATGTGTTTACGTTAACGGCTTCGGATACCCTAGAAAATCTAACATATCTTGTGGAACATTTGCCTGAGGTGGCCTTTCATATTGCAGCAAAAACAAATGTTTCGGATCGTTTAGAGGCCTTTAATGCTTATGACAACGTCACTCTTTATACAAATGTTCACCATGGTGACATTATCGAAGATTTATTGGAAAAAGCAGATATTTACTTAGATATCAATCACTGGGGACAGGTTGATGAGATTGTCGATCGTGCCATTGCTAAGGGAAAAACTGTGCTGGCCTTTGATAATGTAGCCCATCGAGCAGAACTCCGTGATAAAGTGTTTTCTCATGAAGAACCTCAAAAAATGGTAGATGAGATTCGACAAATTTTACAGGTAAATAGAGAAGAAAATGAACGTTAGACAAAAGGAATTGAAAAATGAGGAAAGCAATCGTACTTGGAGCAGATAATGGATATATGGATAAGGTAGAAACTACTATCAAGTCTGTTTGTGCTCATAACGATAATATAAAATTTTATGTCTTTAATGACGATCTACCTTCGGAATGGTTTCGTATTATGAATCAGCGATTGAAAGCTATTCATTCAGAAATTGTAAATGTAAAGATTTCTGACCACACCCTTAAAAACTACCGTTTGGCGATTAGTTATCTTTCGTACGCAGCTTATTTCCGCTATTTTATAGGAGAATTTGTTGAGGAAGATCGAGCGATTTATCTTGATTCCGATAACGATAGTAACAGGTTGCTTGGATGATTTATTTGCAATCGATTTGGAAGACTATTGGTTGGCAGGAGTAGCAGATTACTTTGACGGAGCCTATACAGGTGGTTTTAACTCAGGTATGATGGTGATTCCTGTTAAAAAGTGGAAGGATAATGATGTATCCACTCAGCTATTACAATTAACAGAACAACATCATCAAACAGTTTTTGGAGATCAAGGGATCTTAAATATCTTGTTCAAGGATAAGTGGAAAAAACTAGGACGCATTTATAATTTTATGGTTGGAATGGACACCTTGGCTCAAGTTGTCAATGACCAATCTTGGTATCAGTCTGCTCTTCCAGATGGTGTTTTTCCTGTAATTATTCACTATACAGGAGAGAAGCCTTGGTATCATCTATCAAAGAATCGTTATCGATCTACGTGGTGGTTTTATAATAGTGTTGACTGGTCAGATATTCTCTTGAGAAAGAACCCAATAAAATCTCAAAAAGCAGGGGATTTTAACACTCTGATTGAACCTCCTCGCTTTCATACTGCAATTTTTACAAATTCATGTGAATTGGAGCAGATTGAAAAACTGTTAACAGAGTTTCCGCAGATACATTTTTCAATCCTTGCCCATACTTCATTTGCTTCATCAGTTATTGATTTGCAACGTTTTACCAATGTATCTGTGTACCCTGGTTTTATTCCTTTCAATTTCGATGAGGTGATGAATAAGCTAGATTTTTATTTGGATATCAATAATGGAAATCAGATTGCTGACATTATCCATAAAGTACATGCATTAGGGAAACCAATTTATTCATTTGATGTTACCAATCATGATGACAGCGGACAGAATAAAGTGTATGCAGTTTCTGAAGTGATGCAAATGATTGAAGATATTAGAAGCCATCTAGCTACAATAGAAAGAAATTAGAAAAATGCATAAAATAATTGCTATGGGAGCCGATAATGGCTACATGAGTAAGGTAGAGACAACGATTAAATCAATAGCTGCCTTTAATGATCAATTCAAGATTTATATATTTAATGATGATCTGCCGTCTGAGTGGTTTCGTGTCATGAATCAGCGGTTAAAGCCCCTTGATTCGGAAGTTATTAATGTAAAGATTTCTGACAATCATCTCCGAAAATATAATTTACCAACGGCGCATTTATCATACGCAGCTTATTTTCGCTTTTTTATTCCAGACATACTGAAGGAAGATAAGGTTTTATATCTTGATTCGGATATTATTGTTAATGGAGATTTAACACCCCTTTTTGCAATAGATCTAGGTGATAGCCCAGTCGCAGCAGTTAGAGATGAATTGCAGCAAACAAATTTCAATTCAGGAGTTTTATTGATAAATAATGCCCATTGGAGAGAGCATGCGATTTCAACAAAATTGTTTGAATTAGCGGATCAGTACCATGAGGTTGAGTTTGGTGATCAAGGAATTTTAAATCGATTTTTTGTAGGGCAATGGAAAGAGCTAGATGTCAATTACAATTTTATGGTTGGAATGGATACTATTGCGACACGTTTTCAAAAAGATGGATGGTATGTAAAAGCGAATCAATATGAGTCAGCGGTTTCTGTTATTCATTATACAGACGGGAAACCATGGTCAGCTATATATAAGAATCGCTTGGGAGATAGATGGTGGTTCTTCTATGCTTTAGATTGGTCAGATATTATCTTGCGGAAAGAGATTATCAGACATGGTTTAGAGGAGCTTACAGAAAAAGAAAAATATCATACTGCAATCTTTACAAATGCTTGCGAGATGGAGCACTTGGAGTTTTTGATAAAAGCACTACCTAATGTTCATTTTCATATTTTGGCTCATACTAGTTTTGCTTCTCAAGTGGTCGATTTACAACGATATTTAAATGTGTCCATTTACCCACAGTTCAATCCTTATAATTTTGAAAATGTTCTTAGTAAAATCGATTTTTATTTAGATATCAATCATTTTAATGAAATTATGAATATCACTCAGGAAATTCATAATTTAGGGAAACCGATCTTTGCTTTTGATAATACCAGTAAGGATCAAACGGGAGAAAGTCAGATTTTTTCTTCGCAAGCTCCTGAAACGATGGTAGTGGCGATAAAAGCTTACCTCAATTCGTTAGATAAATGAGATATTTTTAGTAGATAATCTAATCATCCGCTAGTTCACTTCTTTTATGGAGTCCATGCTTTGATGCTTGTGATTAGAGTTTAGTTTGGAGTTAAAGAATGCTTTACACTTTTAATCTTATGGTTGGTTTAGAACCAAATGGTGTAGATGTTGCTCAAGCATATCGTGGGAAGGTTTTTCGCGACTTGGGCCTCCCTGCCTGTTTTGTTTTTACACAAGTCCCTCCTCGATTTAAATGGGACTATTACCTATCTTTGGGTCATCTTGAGGAAGAAATCCTGTTAGCACATATGTTGTTGACAGATCAGCGTGATATGAGCTTGGGAATCCGTATAGATGATATGAAACAGCTCTTACATTTGACTGCTGAATATAAGGAAAATAATTGTGAATTGATTTTTCAGGAACAAGATGGTATCATTACCATTCTGCATAAAAATAGTCTAAAACCGGATTATGTGGATTATGTAGATTATTATGCATTTGGTCGTTTACTTCGTAGAGAACATTATGGTAAGAAAAAACTGTTCACAGAATTTTTCACAGCAGTGGATGCTGGATTTGGTCTAGTAGCTAGAGTTGTTCGCCGACTGTTTCATAATAGAGATGGTTCAGTAGCCTTTGAAGAGATTAAGAAAGAACCAGGTGAGGATACTGAAGCAGTTTATCGGTGCGGAGCAGAATGGTTCTATAGTGAGTCTGAATTTTTAGAGCGAGTCTTATCAGAGTTGCAGTTTAGTAAAGAGGATCATGTATTTCTTGATCGTATAGGGGGTCTTCCCTTTACATCCCCTCTTTTACGTTTAAAAGGTGAAGCGAAAGTATCCTGTGTTGTGCACTCTATCCATTATTGGGGAGATCAGATTAATTCTGAATATTATTACCTCTTTCAATATGCCGAAGAATTTGATGGTATTTTAGTATCAACGCAAGCACAGAAGGATGAATTGGAAAAACATTTAGCATTACTAGGAAAAACTGGTCAAGTTCGCGTTCTTCCAGTAGCTGCCCTATACCAGTTGCAACTAGCTGATGAACGAAAACCATATTCTGTGATGCTCGCCGCTCGATTTGTACGTCGAAAACGATTAGACCTAGCAATTAAAGCAATCGTTGCTTTTCATGAAATTTGTCCAGACGTCAACTTAGACATATATGGTCAAGGGATGCTGTGGCAGGATATTGAAGCAGAGATTGCCAATCTAGGAGCGCAAGATTATATTCAACTTAAGGGGCATCAGACAATTAAGAATCGCTTCAAAGAGTATGAGCTTTACCTGGCTACCTCGGAATGGGAAACTTTTGGTATAACTTTGTTAGAAGCAATTGGTTCTGGACAAGCTCTTGTTGGTCTAGATGTACCATATGGAAATCAGACCTTTATTCAGGAGGGTAAAAATGGTTATTTAGTTCCTTTTGATGCTCGTTCGGATGAGGAAATTGTGGTTGATTTAACAAAAGCTTTAGAGAAAGCCTTCAAACAAATCAAACAGTTCAGGGAAGGCTCTTATCGCTTGGCTGAAGAATATTTATCAGACTGCATAACAAAACAATGGTATGAATTGTTGACTAGAGAATGGGAATAAAAAAAGAAATGATGTATTATTATCTGACGAGGGAATGGTCTTCAGATGACGATCGCCTAAAAAAAGATTTAGAACTTATGGGGATGGAACTGAAACTATTAACGATTAACAATATTTTTACTAGTTTTTTTTCTAATCATGAAAATTCAAGTCCCTTACACATGACCCAACTTCCCTTACCTCGATTTTGGGAGGTTCTTTCTTCAGGAGATATCATAGCGGAAGGAAATAAAAAAGGGAAGATTTACTGCTATCCTCAGTGGCCACAAATGGTGGAGGTAGTCGAATGGTATGATAACAAAGGTGTTTGTTGTGCAAGAGATCATTACGATTTATCGGGAACTTGTTTTCATAGAGAAATTTGGAGTGGTGGAAAAAAAGAGATAGACATTTATGGTCAGGAAAATCAAGAGCAACTCTATCTTTTTTCATCTCATGATCGTGCACTTTATCGAGAAGCAAATGGTCGGGAACAGGGCTTTTCTTCAATTGATGAAGCAAGAAAACTGATTTTAGATAAACAATTATCTACAGGTGATTGTTTAGTATTATCAGATATAAGCTTACTTAGGGATATGCCTAACCTCTCATCTAATCAGTTAGTATTTTATATGAGAGAAGAGTTATCCGCGAAAGATATTTCATATCTAAAAGAGCGTTGTGGGAAATTACTGACCCGAGATTTGAAATTAAAGACAGACAATATGAATCTTCCCCTGATTTATCTGCCAACGTTTCTTGGTGCCTTTAGGGAGTTTCGTCCGCATATTTTAATTTTGACAGATACGCAAGAACTAGAGCAAATTGAAGTCCTTGTATCTGCCCTACCAGATTTTGAATTTCATATTGCTGCTTTAACAGTAATGGGAGGGCGCCTGCTAGATCTGGATTGTCATGCAAATGTTCATCTCTACCCAGGTCTGTCTAGAGAGATATATGAGAAACTTTTACAAACGTGTAGCATTTATCTGGATATTTCTCATGCGCAGGAAATACTTGATGGCAACCGTGCAGCTCTTGAAAATGGCATGATCCTTTATGCTTTTAAGGAAACGTGCCACCAGCCAGAGTTTTATGCCACTGACCATGTGTTTCCAAGGGATTGTATCGCAGATATGATTGACGAACTATCCCAACTTGCAAATCCAGAAAAATATCAATCTGCTTATGATAAACAAAAGATGAATCCGTACTTAGTGACCAGGGAAGAATTGAAGTTACTTCTTTAAATGACGAATAAATAAGGGAAGTATCGTGAATTCCAAATATGTTTATGGCATCTATTGTTATACTGGGGATAATATAGAAGAATAGTACTAAATAAAATCTAGATCTTGTCCGATATGTATTCGTAGGGTTCAAGTTTACTTTATTCGTTTAAAAATAAATAAGTATTTAATAGATAGGATAATTGAGAAAAGAAAAGGAGAATGGGGTAGTGAGAAGGGCAATCGTACTTGCAGGTGATAATGGTTATATGGAGAAGTTAGAAGTTGCCATAAAATCTATTGTTGCAACAAACAGTCATATTAATTTTTATGTTATCAATGATAATCTTCCTCAGGAGTGGTTCTGGTTGATGAATAATCGCTTAGAGTCTGTTCAGTCAGAAATTCAGAATGTTAAAATTTCTTCCGATCAGATAAAGGGCTATTCCTTGCCTATGGATCATCTTTCTTATGCAACTTTTTATCGCTATTTTATTGGTGAAGTAGTCGCAGAGAATCGAGCTCTTTATATAGATGCAGATATCGTTGTTACAGGCGATTTAACTCCTCTCTTTGAGATGGATTTAGAAGGATATGCTTTAGCAGCTGTAACTGATGGTTTAGATGTGAATAAATTCAATGCAGGTGTTTTACTGATTGATACTGCTCTTTGGAGAGAAGAAAATGTCTGTCAGCAACTATTGGAGTTAACCAATCGTTATCATGAGGAAGAATTTGGTGATCAAGGGATCTTAAATCGACATTTTAAAGGACGCTGGAAAAAATTACCAGAAAAATATAATGTGATGGTTGGTATGGATACCTTTGCTCATACTTTTAATGCTTTTGAGTGGTATGATCGAGCGAATCAGTTAGAAAAGGAAGCGGTTATCATTCATTATGCAGGAGATAAGCCATGGAATCAGTGGAATTTGAATCGTTGTCGCGATATTTGGTGGTTCTATTATGGATTAGAATGGTCTGAAGTCTTACTTAGAAAGAGTGTTCTCAAACATGGGTTTAAGGATCTGGTAAAGAGGCCTCGTTATCATACAGCGATATTCACAAATTCAGCTGCGATGGAACAACTTGAAACTTTGATAGAAGCACTACCTGATGTTCAGTTTGAAATTTTAGCACATACAAATTTTGCACCAGGTGTCATTGCTTTGGAGTCTTATCCAAACGTTTCTCTCTACCCTCGATTTACTCTTTATAACGCTCAGGTAGCGTTAGAGCATATGGATTTTTATCTGGATATTAATTACCATGAAGAAATTTACGATATTATTAACAAGGTAACTGCACTGGAAAAACCTATCTTTTCTTTTGATGTTACCCAACATAGTCATAGTGAGAATGAAAATAATGCTTACTGTTTCAGTGTAGATAAAGTTGAGGATATGATTGCCTCAATCCAGCAATATTTGAAGAACTTAGACTAAAAATTGAATAAAGAGAGAAATAAAAATGGAAAAAATAAGTGTTATTGTCCCTGTTTATATGTCAGAGGCCTATCTTGAAAAATGTTTAGATAGCATTCTTCAACAAACTTATCAAAATCTTGAAGTTATTTTAATCAATGATGGCTCAACTGATGGTTCGGCAACTATTTGTCAGCGATATAAAAATCAAGATGCGCGTGTTAAAGTTTACCATAAGCCAAATGGAGGAGTTGCTTCCAGTCGCAATCGTGCCTTGGAAGCTGTGACAGGTGATTACATTGTCTTTGTTGATAATGATGATTGGCTAGAGTTAGACCATATCCAAAGCCTTTATGATTTATTGAAAAAAACGGATGCAGATATTGCAATTGGTAATTTCACTCAGTTTATTGAAGATCAGGGGAGTTTTTTAATCCATGTAGGTGCAGACAACTATTTTGAACAAGTGTTCAGCCCTTTCGATTGGTTCCATCATCAATATGATGGAAAGTATAATCTTAGTCAATGTTTTACAGTTCCGTGGGCAAAACTCTATAAAGCAGAGCTTTTCAAGGATATTGTCTATCCAACGGATCAGAAGGTAGAGGACGATTATACGACCTATAAGGTTTACCTTCAAGCAGATAAGATAGCCTATATGAATAAAGCCATTTATATTCATAGAAAACGCTCCACAAGTGTGACTAGAACAGTTAATCTTGCAGATGTTTATCCTTTAAAGAGTATTGAAGAGCGTCTGACTATTTTGAATCTGATTGGGGCACCTCAGGAGTTGTTGGATAAGGAAATTCAGGCTTATAAATGGCGATTATCCATTCATGAAGAAGAATCATTGAAACGCGGAGATATGGAAGCTTATCAACAGATTTTGGTGAAAAAAGCTATTGAGAGTAAGCAGCGGTAAGAGTTATAAGTCTTATAGAATAGTTGATTAAAGAAAAATACTTGACATAACTTGTCGTGAAATAATAAAAATTCTCTGAAGTCTTATGACTTCAGAGAATTTTTTCTTATTCTTCATCTGGTGTGAGAATCATCGGAATGATGATTGGTTCACGTTCAGTATTTTCGTAAAGGAATGGTCGAATGGCGTTTACGATAGCGCCATTGACAGACTGGACGCTGGCATCTTTGTTTTTCAATGCGATACGAATGGCATTGAAAAGGATACGTTGGCTTTGGCGAATCAAGTCGCCGGACTCTCTCATGTAGACAAATCCACGGCTGAGAATATCTGGTCCAGATAGAATCATCTGAGACTTGAAGTCAACGGTTGCGACAGCCAGTACAACACCATCTTCAGATAGGTCTCGGCGATCTTTAAGCACAGCTGCACCGATTTCACCGATACGATTACCATCGACGTAGATATCCTGAGCGTTGAAATGACCTGCGATACGGGCAGAATTTGCAGTAAGGGCAAGCACATCACCATTGCTCATGATAAAGATATTGTCCTTCTCAACCCCAGTATCCACCGCTAGTCCAGCGTGGACTTTCTGCATGCGGTATTCACCGTGAACAGGCATGAAGTATTTTGGCTTGATGAGGCGGAGCATGAGTTTTTGCTCTTGCTGACCACCGTGTCCAGATGTATGGATATTGTTAATCTTACCATGGATGACTTCAATACCAGCTTCAGAAATGATGTTAATCAATTTGTTGACGCTAGTGGTGTTTCCTGGAATTGGGCTAGATGAGAAGATAACGGTATCACCAGGTTGGAGTTGCACTTGACGGTGAGTTCCGTTAGCGATACGAGAGAGGGCTGCCATAGGTTCGCCCTGACTACCTGTACAGAGGATAAGGATCTCACCCGCAGGGTAGTCTTTGATTTCATTTGGCTCGATAAAGGTTCCCTTAGGAGCCTTGATGTAACCTAGTTCAATCCCGTTGACAATGGCTTTTTCCATAGAGCGTCCAAAGACAGCAATCTTACGCCCTGTTTTAACAGCAGCATCAGTTGCTTGTTGGAGACGGAAGATATTTGAGGCAAAGGATGCAAAGATGATGCGTCCCTCGATACCTTGGATAATCTTCATGATCGACTGGCCGACAACCTTTTCAGAGTTTGTAAAGGTTGGAACCTCAGCATTGGTCGAGTCAGAGAGCAAACAAAGCACTCCATCTTCACCTAGGGCTGCCATACGGTGCAAGTCTGCAGGTTCACCAACTGGTGTAAAGTCGAACTTGAAGTCACCTGTACAGACGATTTTCCCTTGAGGTGTATGGATGACAATTCCCAATGGCTCTGGAATCGAGTGGGTTGTTCTAAAGAAAGTTGCTTTAAGATTTTTAAAAGTCAACTCCGTGTTGTGGTTGATTTCGTGAAGTGTAGCGTTGCGTAAAAGTCCATGTTCTTCGAGTTTTCCACGGATCAAGGCAAGGGCCAGTGGACCTGCATAGATAGGGATATTGGCTTGCTTAAGCAAGAAAGGAATCCCTCCGATATGGTCCTCGTGTCCGTGTGTAATCAAAAGAGCCTTAACGCGGTCGATATTTTCTACAATGTAGGAGTAATCAGGGATAACGTAGTCGATACCGAGAAGGTCATCCTCTGGGAATTTAATCCCTGCATCAACGATGATGATTTCATCTTGATATTCGATACCATATGTGTTTTTTCCGATTTCTCCTAGACCACCAATGGCAAAAACGCCGACTTCTTCTGGTTTAAGAGTGTAGGCCATATTAGAACTCCGTAATTTCGAATGCGCCAGTTTCTTTTTCGTAGTCTAGCAATTTGTCAGACAAGAGTTCGATAAACTCGATATTATATTCTGGACGATTTTCTTCGACAAGTTGGCGAGCAGCGATACGTCCTTCAAGTTCTGAACTAGCATCGATGTCCAAGTAGAGTGAGCGTGTTGTTTCACGACGTGGGCTGCGTTCTTTTGTTTCTTGATAAAAAATTTTGTAAATCATATGTTTCCTTTCTGCTTTCAGGTCAGCTATATTCAAAAATGCTCAGTTTGAAGCTGGTTTGATTCCAGTTCATTTTTTGTCTTTATTGACCTTGATTCGTTACAATTATCTCAATTATAACATAAAAAGGGGAATTAGTAAAAGCAGGAAACATGAAAGTAAGGAGCTTGAAATGCGTTTCATTTTACCTTGTATAAGTATTTGAAGACATCAGATGCAAGTGCTATAATAAAGTTAGAAAAGAGGTTTTTCCTTATGAAGGAGGGCACGATATGTTTCAACTAGCTATTGTCATTCGTCTTCTGGTCTTTGCGGTATTTGTTGCTTGTGTTTATGGTGGCAATCTACTATTTCTTCGTCTAGAACATAGAAAACTAGCTGTATATTGGAAAATTGTCTTTGTAACACTGTATTCCATTTTCCTTCTTCTGGTGACCTATGTGGTCTGGCTTGTATTTTACTTTGGTTTGAATGCTTAGCTTCAGTTGTTTATTTATATCTGCTGATTGAACGAATGCATATCTTTAAAATAGGTTATAAAAAAATAGCGAACTCAGCTGCACAAAAAATCCACCCCAACTATTAAGATAGGGTGGATTTTTCAAATTCGGTGTCCAATTTTCCCTCAAACGAAGGTCATATTTTCAGGCCTTATCCTTATTTTTACAGTAGTGATTGTTCTGTTCAAAAATAGAGTTGAAGCATAAAAATAAAACAATACAAACAGATAAATCAATTGGCAATGGTATAGTAGTAATGCTTAAATCGTTGAGAATACTGATCAAACTGTAAGAGATGAAGAAAATAAAATTCATCCTTCTATAAATGTATCTTTTATCTAGCATGACTTATCCAAACTTTTTACGGAGATTTTTTCCAATGGTGTAAGCTGCCATAAATAAAGCTATACCAACACCTACACCAAAACCACCCTTGATTTCTTGCAATTCTTTATTAGAAATTTCATGATATTTGTCTAAATCTTTAATCATACTAACCTCCTAAAAACTAACCAGCTGCTAAGCCAGAGCCTACAAGTGCTGTTCCGCCAGCAACAGCTTTCCAAGAAACTGCTACACCAAAGATAACCAAGGGAGCGAGACCACCATCAATATCTGATAATTCATTTTCAGATAGCGATACAAATTGATTGTCAATATTTTCGAAATTTGTCATTGAACTTTCCTCCTTTTTTCTTGTTCACTTTTATATTCGGAAACGAAAAGGAAAAGTTGCAATGTTTTTGAAGATTTCTTTTCACTGTGATTTTTGATACAAAACAAAGAAAATTCCCATGTGCCTTCTTTTGTAGTATAATAGTAAGCAGACAAAAAGATAGGAATGTGTTATGAAAGTATTAGCTTTTGATACGTCCAGCAAGGCTCTTTCTCTAGCTATTTTAGAGGACAAGCAGCTTCTTGCCGAGACGACAATCAATATCAAAAAAAATCACAGTATTACCCTTATGCCAGCCATCGATTTTTTGATGACCAGTCTAGATTTGACGCCCAAAGATTTGGATCGAATCGTTGTCGCAGAGGGGCCAGGTAGCTACACAGGTTTGCGAATCGCGGTAGCAACTGCCAAGACCTTGGCTCATACCCTGAACATTGAGTTAGTGGGCATGTCCAGCCTTTTGGCTCTGGTACCGAACCAACAGGAGGGTTTGATTGTCCCTTTGATGGATGCACGTCGCAACAATGTTTATGCAGGATTTTATGAAAATGCTCAGCCTGTCTTTCCAGAGGCGCATCTGTCCTTTGCAGAAGTTTTGGAGCAAGTCAAAGATGCTGAACGGGTAACCTTTGTCGGTGAAGTGGGAGCCTTTGCTGAGCAAATCCAAGAGCGTTTACCACAAGCCAACTACCAAGAAACTTTGCCAAATGCAGCTAACCTAGCCCTCTGGGCCTGGGACAAGGAAGCAGACTCCTTGCACGACTTCGTGCCGAATTACCTCAAACGTGTCGAGGCTGAGGAAAACTGGCTCAAGAATCACACTGAGTCTGGTGGGTCCTACATTAAACGCCTATGATAGAAATCAAACGAATCCAACAGCAACCTGACTTGGCTCAAGCCATCTATGCTGTCATGGTAGATGTATACCCAGTCAGTCCTTGGACTCTGGAACAAATCCAAGCAGACCTGTCCCAAGACCAGACCTGGTATGCTCTAGCTTACGATTGCTCTGAAGTGATTGGTTTTTTAGCCGTTCAGGAAAATATCTTTGAGGCAGAAGTCCTGCAAATCGCTGTCAAAAAAGCCTATCAAGGTCAGGGAATTGCGTCAGACTTATTTGCTCTATTACCGACAGATAAGGAGATTTTCCTCGAAGTCAGAAAGTCAAATCAACGAGCGCAAGCATTTTACAAGAAAGAAAGAATGGCAGTCATCGCTGAACGAAAAGCCTATTACCATGATCCAGTCGAGGACGCCATTATCATGAAGAGAGAAATAGATGAAGGATAGATATATTTTAGCATTTGAAACATCTTGCGATGAGACCAGTGTCGCCGTCTTAAAAAACGACGACGAGCTCTTATCCAATGTCATTGCTAGTCAAATTGAGAGTCACAAACGTTTTGGGGGTGTAGTGCCAGAAGTGGCCAGTCGTCACCATGTCGAGGTCATTACAGCCTGTATTGAGGAGGCGCTAGCAGAAGCAGGGATTACCGAAGAGGACATAACAGCTGTTGCGGTTACCTATGGGCCAGGATTGGTTGGAGCACTGCTAGTTGGTTTGTCAGCTGCCAAGGCCTTTGCTTGGGCTCATGGCCTTCCTTTGATTCCTGTGAACCATATGGCTGGTCACCTCATGGCGGCTCAAAGTGTGGAGCCTTTGGAATTCCCCTTACTAGCTCTATTAGTCAGTGGTGGACACACAGAGTTGGTCTATGTTTCTGAGGCTGGTGATTATAAGATTGTTGGTGAAACCCGTGATGATGCAGTTGGTGAAGCCTATGATAAGGTCGGACGTGTCATGGGCTTGACCTATCCAGCAGGTCGGGAGATTGACGAGTTAGCCCACCAAGGTCAGGATATTTATGATTTCCCACGTGCTATGATCAAGGAAGATAATCTGGAGTTCTCATTCTCAGGTTTGAAATCTGCCTTTATCAATCTTCACCACAATGCCGAGCAAAAGGGAGAAAGCTTATCCAAGGAAGACCTGTCAGCCTCCTTCCAAGCTGCAGTCATGGATATTCTCATAGCAAAAACTAAAAAAGCCTTAGAGAAATACCCTGTTAAAACCCTGGTTGTGGCTGGTGGTGTAGCTGCAAATAAAGGTCTTAGAGAACGTCTAGCAGCCGAAATCACCGATGTCAAGGTCATCATTCCACCTCTGCGTCTTTGCGGAGACAATGCAGGCATGATTGCCTACGCAAGCGTTAGCGAGTGGAACAAAGAAAACTTTGCAGGATTGGAGCTAAATGCCAAACCTAGCCTCGCTTTTGATACTATAGAATGAAAAGTCAGCTTGAAGCTGGCTTTTTTGCTAAAATATTTTATAATATGTTAAAAAAGTAAAAAGTTTTTACGAATAGAATAGTAAAGAGTATCTTAAAAAGGGAGTTTGGTCATGATTGAAAAACAGGAATTAGGAGAATTTTACAAGGAATTGCGCCTGGCGAGAAAGCTCAAGCAGTCAGATGTGGCTTGTGCTGGACTAACAGCCTCTCAGCTATCCAAGTTCGAACTGGGGCAGTCCATGCTGTCTGCGGATAAGTTGATCCTAGCTATCCAAGGGATAAATATGACCTTCGATGAGTTTGGGCACAAGCTCAACAACTACCAAGAATCTCCACATATGCGATTTGGTAGAAGGATTGTGGATCGCTTTGCCCATCAAGATATTGCTGGTTTAGAGCAACTCTTGGAGGAAGTCGAACAAGAACAGATGGCGCAGACTTATCGCCGTTTGAACTCTATTGTGATTAAAGATGCTATCCATTCACTAGATAAAAGCTACCCACTAGCAGAGGAGGATAGCGAGTTTTTAACCACCTATCTCTATGCTATCGAGTCTTGGACCTGGTTTGAACTCTATATCTTTTGCAATACCATGCCTTTTTTGAGCAACCAAGATTTGATATTTTTATCAACCTCCTTACTTGAAAAATCCAAGGAATTTAAAGAATTGGCACACAATAGACTGTATATGAAAAGTGGCTTTCTAAATATCATCTCAGAGCTTATGGAGCGCAAACTTTTCTCCTACATCCCAATCTTTGAGTCCGAGTTGGAGAGTATGCTCCGTCCGTATGATGTTTTTGAGAAAGTATCATGGCAATTTTTAAAGAAATTGAGTGTTTTCCTTCAAACCAAGGGAAGCAATCAAAAAGAGATTGAACACTTTATCCAATCTCTGCAAATATTAGAAAATCCACAATTAACAGCCCTTTTTGAACTACGCTTACAGCAATATAAAGAACTTATCGATTAGTTAGAAATCGCAAATGTGAAATTCCTACCAGAAAAAATGTCAAATATGCGATTTTTTAAAATATAGAATTTTTCGTGTTATACTGTCTTCATTCCATAGTATAGGAGAAAATAGAATGAAAAAAATCATCTCACGCTACTACTTTTTTATAGCCATTCTACTTGTCATTGCTTACCAGTACTTCAGTGGTCTGGTTTTAAACAATGATTTTACTGCTGGTCTATCTAAATTTGGCTATTATTTTTCGGATATGATGTTGAACTTTCTTGTGGTTCTGCTTGTTTTTATTTTTATGGTAGGGGCAGGAAAATGGCAACAAATCAACAGTAGAAAATTTAAAGGGTCCTATCTTTTTTATTCCTTTTTAGCTTTTCTTGCTTTATTTATTTGGAATTTCGTTACATTTTTCCTATTCCCACCTACCCAAAATGGACTTGCTTACCAACTCGCTGTTCCGACTTTTACAGGCGCTACGGCATTTTTGATGTATTTTTTCTATCCTGTGATTGCAGGTCCCATTTTTGAAGAGATGATTTATCGTGGATTGGTGATGACCACTTTGGAAAAAGGGAAAAAATGGGGACTGGATGTGCTTGGTTCTGCTGCTTTATTTGGAATCTTGCATATCAGTAATTATGGTTGGGTCTTGACAGACTTTTTCGTATATATGGGCGGCGGTATTATATTTGCGGTCTTGTTTAGAGTGACAAAGTCTATTTATTGGCCTATTGGACTGCATATAGTCTATAACGGTATCGGGCATATACTTCCTTTGCTGTTTTAGAGGATTTTGAGAATCATAAATCAAGGGATGAGTCCTCATCGTGGTGCTTTTGCTTGGGTTGTAGATCCATCAGTTGAGTTGTTTAAGCGTAGTAGAAGATAGAATACTATAGGAGTTGATTAAATGAAGAAAATGAAAGAAATGAAATTTCACCTAGCAACTGGCTTGTTGCTTTTGATCTATTACCTCATTTTTAATGTCATACCAGACTTAGATTTTACTGTAGCTTTGTCTGATGAGATCTACTATGTGTTCCAGGTTTTATTCGTACTTATCCTGGGAACTGTATCTACAATTATTTTTGTCAAAAGTGAACATTGGAAAGAGTATGGTCGTTTCCAGTTTCGTTGGTCTTACCTAGGTGTTTTCTTTCTTTCTTTTTTCTTATTATTTGTGTGGGCAAATCTAGCAACTCGTATCTTTCCTCGTACGCAAAATGGAAGTACGGTAGTGGAAGTAGCCACCAGTTTGACAGGAATTAGCTATTTTATTACGCGTGTACTTTACGGTAGTCTTATCGCACCTGTAGCAGAAGAAATCGTGTGTCGTGGCTTTTTGATGACAAGCTTGTCTAAATTTAAAAACTATTATATTGATGTTCTTGTTTCTGCTGCCATATTTGGCGCTATGCATGTTTTACAGCATGGTTGGATAACGACAGATTTCATACTCTACTTTGTAATGGGCTTGATATTTTGCATGATGTTTCGCTATACACGCTCTATTTATTGGGCCATAGCTTTACATGCTTCATGGAATACCTTCTTGCTTATTGTTAGTTTATTGGTGTTTGGATTTTAGAAGGGTGATATATGAAAAAGATCATCTCACGTTACTACTTGTTTGTAGCTATTCTACTTATCATTGCGGACCAGTTCTTCATCCGTCTGGTTTTACACAGCGACTTTGCTGCTGGTCTATCTGATTTTAGCTATTACTTTTCGGATATGATGCTAAATTTTCTTGTAGTTTTGCTTGCTCTTATTGCCATGGTTTGGTCAGGGAAATGGCAACAAATAAACAGTAGAAAATTTAAAGTGTCCTATCTTTTCTATTTCTTTTTAGCTCTTCTAGCTTTTTTTGTTTGAAATTTCGTTACATTTTTTATTTTCCCGTCCACCCAAAATGAAATTTCTTATCAACTGGATCTTCCTACTTTTACAGGTCCTACTGCATTTTTGATGTATTTTTTCTATCCAGTGATTGCAGGTCCCATTTTTGAAGAGATGATCTATCGTGGATTGGTGATGACCGCTTTGGAAAAAGGGAAGAAATGGGGACTGGATGTACTTGGTTCGGCTGCTTTATTTGGAATTCTGCATATCAGTAATCATGGTTGGGTTCTGACAGACTTTTTCGTATATATGGGTGGCGGTCTAATAATGGGAGTCTTTTTTAGAGTGACAAAGTCTATTTATTGGCCTATTGGATTGCATATAGTCAATAATGCCATTGCTCAAATTCTACCATTGTTGTTTTAGAGGTTTTTAAGAATCATAAATCAAGGGATGAGTCCTAATCGTAGTGCTTATGATTGGATGAGATGGATTTGGGGAAGTTTAGCTGGAAGATGGTGTAACTAAAACTTTAAAGGATCAATGATGAAAAGGAAAGAAACGAAATTTTACTTGACAACTGTTTTGATCATAGCCACCTATTACTTAATTTTTAATTTTGTAGCAAGGTTAGAATTTGTTAATCAATTATCAGATTCTGGGTTTTATGGCTTGCAAATTTTATTGATCGCCCTTGAGGGGATTGCTGCTACTGTGGTTCTTGTAAAGAGTCAAGGTTGGAAAGAATGCGGTCGTTACCAGTTTCGTTGGGCTTATCTGGGTGTCTTCTTTCTTTTCTTTATACTGATGTTTGTGTGGGTAAATATAACGACTCTGATTTTTCCTAGCACGCAAAATGGGAGCGAAATGATGAAAGAAGTTGCCAATTTGACAGGAATTAGCTACTTTATAATGCGCATTCTCTATGGCAGTCTCATTGCTCCTATCGTTGAAGAGTTGGTTTTTCGTGGGCTTCTAATGACAGCGTTGTCCAAATTTAAAAAGTATTATGTTGATGTCGTCGTTTCCTCCACACTCTTTAGTCTCATCCATGTTTTACAATATGGATGGGTGTTAACAGACTTCATCGTTTATGCAGGTGCAGGTCTGTTACTCTCTATGCTATTTCGTTATACTCATTCAGTGTATTGGTCAATGGCTTTTCATATCTTGTGGAATACATTTTTAATCATTGCCAGTTTATTGGTATTTGGGTACTAAATCTAAAATAGTTTATAAGTTGCATCGTAAGACTGGCCTCCCAGTCTTTTTCTGTTCTTGTCAATCAGCAGACTTTGTTCTATTTTACGAATATGTTATAATAATGTTTGCTGTGACTGTTTGAAAAGCAGTTGCTGAAGGAATGATTAGTGAGGAAGTTTATGAAAGAAAAAGGATTTTGGGAAGGTGTGCAGGCAGCCATGCCGACGGCTCTGGGTTATGTTAGTATTGGCCTTGCCTGTGGGATTATCGGTTCGCCCTATGTGACACCAGTAGAAATGGGCCTAATGAGTCTCTTTGTCTATGCTGGAAGTGCCCAGTTTGCTATGATAGCCTTGATAGCAGTTCAAGCCCCTGTGGCAGCTATTGCTATGACGGTCTTTTTGATTAATCTGCGTCTCTTTTTGTTGAGCTTACATGCGTCGACTTATTTCCGTCATACCAGTCTTTGGCAAAACATCGGTATGTCTAGCCTCTTGACTGATGAGACCTATGGCGTTTTGATGGGCGAGTTGGTGCATACGGATAAGGTTAACCCCATGTGGATGCACGGGAACAACCTTAACAGCTATCTAGCCTGGTTTGTCGGAACTGTTGTCGGAACTGCTCTAGGTGGACTTCTACCAAATCCAGAAATTTTTGGCTTAGATTTTGCCCTAGTGGGGATGTTTATTGGGATTTTTACTTCCCAGTTTCAGATTATGCAAAAACGGATTCCTTTGCGCAATCTCTTCATAATTTTAGCAGTTGTAGCTGTATCTTTCTTTTTGCTCTTGACGGTGGTGTCTCAGTCATTAGCTGTCTTGTTTGCGACCTTGCTAGGTTGTACCATGGGGGTGGTTTTGGATGGTCAGTAAGTATATTTTAGTAGCAATTGTCTTTTCTGGCTTGGTGACCTGGATTCCAAGAATGATTCCTTTTATCCTAGCCAAGTACAAGGGTTTGCCACCTATTGTCGAGCGCTTTTTGAAATTTCTACCAGTTTCTATTATCTTTGCCTTGATTCTTTCAAGTGTTGTGGCAGGAAAAGTTGGAAGCCTTCCACAGATAAAGTGGTTAGACTTTTTAGCAGTCTTTCCAACGGCTTTTGTAGCCTTTCGCTATCGCAATCTGGTAGGGACTGTTCTCTTTGGGGTGGTCTTGATAGCAGTCCTACGTTTGGTCTTTTAATCAGCCATAAAGAAAACCTATCACAAATATAGAAATCATATAATAGCGTAATTCCTTTTTTTCTGTTAAGATAAGATTGTATTCTATTTTGGAGGAAATATCATGAAAAAAATCGTTAAATATTCATCACTTGCTGCCCTAGGGCTTGTAGCCGCAGGTGTATTGGCAGCTTGCTCAGGTGGTGAAAAGAAAGAGGCAGCATCTGGTGAAGCAACATCTGATAAGAAAGAAATCGTTGTAGCAACTAACGCGTCACCAAAACCATTTAACTATGAAGAAAACGGTGAGTTAACTGGTTTTGAGATTGAGGTCGTTCGCGCCATCTTTAAAGACTCAGACAAGTATACTGTCAAGTTTGAAAAGACAGAATGGTCAGGTATATTTGCAGGTCTTGACGCAGATCGTTACCAAATGGCAGTTAACAACATCAGCTACACTAAAGAACGTGCAGAAAAGTACCTTTACGCAGCACCAACTGCTAAAAACCCTAATGTTCTCGTAGTTAAGAAAGATGATAACAGTATCAAGTCGCTTGATGATATCGGTGGAAAATCTACTGAAGTCGTTCAAGGAACAACATCAGCTAAACAATTGGAAGAATACAACAAACAACACGCAGATAACCCAACTGTCCTTAACTACACAAAAGCTGACTTCCAACAAATCATGGGACGCTTGAGCGATGGCCAGTTTGACTACAAGATTTTTGATAAAATCGGTGTAGAAACAGTTATCAAAAACCAAGGTTTGGATAACTTGAAAGTCATCGAACTTCCAAGCGACCAACAACCTTACGTTTACCCACTTCTTGCCAAAGGTCAAGATGAATTGAAATCATTTGTTGACAAACGCATCCAAGAACTATACAAAGACGGAACTCTTGAAAAATTATCTCAACAATTCTTTGGTGGTTCTTACCTCCCAGCAGAAGCTGATATTAAATAAGTTTGTAAATCATCCATTCTCTCGTAGGTGGATGATTTTGTCCTCTTTGAGTATATAGTTTTAAACTATAAGTCTACCTATCTTAAAACAATTTGCTAAATCAAATAAAGTATGAGATACTATTACAGTATTATTTTTAAAGGAGAACGAATCATGAAAATCAAAAAATGGTTAGGCGTAGCAGCTATCGCTACAGTAGCAGGACTTGCACTTGCAGCTTGCGGAAATTCAGAAAAGAAAGCAGACAATGCAACTACAGTTAAAATTGCGACTGTTAACCGTAGCGGTTCAGAAGAAGCACGCTGGGACAAAGTTCAAGAATTGGTTGAAAAAGACGGAATTAAATTGGAATTCACAGAGTTTACAGACTACTCACAACCAAACAAAGCAACTGCTGATGGTGAAGTAGACTTGAACGCTTTCCAACACTACAACTTCTTGAACAACTGGAACAAAGAAAACGGTAAGGACCTTGTAGCGATTGCAGATACTTATATCTCACCAATCCGCCTTTACTCAGGTAAAAACGGGGAAGAAAACAAGTACACTAAAGTGGAAGAAATCCCAAATAACGGTGAAATCGCAATTCCAAACGATGCTACTAACGAAAGCCGTGCCCTTTACCTTCTTCAATCAGCAGGTTTGATTAAATTGGATGTTTCAGGAACTGAACTTGCTACAATCGCAAACATCAAAGAAAATCCAAAGAACTTGAAAATCACTGAGTTGGATGCTAGCCAAACAGCTCGTTCATTGACATCAGTTGATGCAGCAGTTGTAAACAACACTTTTGTTACAGAAGCAAAATTGGACTACAAGAAAGCACTCTTTAAAGAGCAAGCTGACGAAAACTCAAAACAATGGTACAACATCATCGTTGCGAAAAAAGATTGGGAATCATCACCTAAAGCTGATGCAATCAAGAAAATTATCGCAGCTTACCACACTGACGAAGTGAAAAAAGTCATCGAAGAAACTTCAGACGGCTTGGATCAACCAGTTTGGTAATAAACACAGGGAGGTGGGAGAGATTTTTTCCACCTCTTGCTTTTATATAGAGACTAAAGAAAAGGAACATCCACTTGTATTGATTCCAAAGGTACAAGTCCTAGTAGAAAGGTAGAGAGAAAATGGTTTTCCCTAGCCAAGAAGAACAAATTGAAAAGTTTGAAAAGGATCATGTGGCGCAACATTACTTTGAAGTTTTGCGGACCTTGATTTCTAAAAAATCAGTCTTTGCCCAACAAGTCGGCTTGAAAGAAGTGGCTCGTTATCTAGGCGAGATCTTCAAGCGTGTAGGTGCAGAGGTCGAGATTGATGAGAGTTATACGGCACCCTTTGTCATGGCGCATTTTAAAAGTTCACGCCCAAATGCCAAGACTATCATTTTCTACAACCACTATGACACAGTACCTGCGGATGGCGACCAAGTCTGGACAGAGGATCCATTTACGCTTTCTGTCCGTGATGGCATCATGTATGGACGCGGGGTTGATGATGACAAGGGACATATCACTGCCCGCTTGAGTGCTCTTAGAAAATACATGCAGCATCATGATGATCTACCAGTCAATATCAGTTTCATCATGGAAGGCGCAGAGGAATCTGCCTCTATGGACTTGGACAAATATCTAGAAAAACATGCGGACAAGCTTCGTGGTGCAGATTTATTGGTCTGGGAACAAGGAACCAAAAATGCCTTGGAACAGCTAGAAATCTCTGGTGGGAACAAAGGAATTGTGACTTTTGATGCCAAGGTCAAGAGTGCCGATGTGGATATCCACTCTAGCTATGGCGGTATTGTAGAGTCAGCGCCTTGGTATCTGATTCAAGCCTTGACTAGTTTGCGAGCTGCAGATGGACGTATTTTAGTTGAGGGCTTGTACGATGAGGTTCAAGAGCCTAATGAACGAGAGTTAGCCTTGGTTGAAACCTATGCTCAACGCAATCCAGAGGAAATCAGCCAGATTTATGGCTTGGAATTGCCACTTTTACAAGAGGAACGTACAGCCTTTCTAAAGCGTTTCTTCTTTGAACCAGCACTCAATATCGAAGGGATTCAGTCTGGTTATCAGGGGCAAGGAGTTAAAACGATTCTACCAGCAGAGGCTAGTGCCAAGCTAGAAGTTCGTTTGGTTCCTGGCTTGGACCCACATGATGTTTTGGATAAAATCCGGAAACAACTAGACAAAAATGGCTTTGATAAGGTAGAATTATACTATACCTTGGGTGAGATGAGTTATCGAAGTGATATGAGTGCACCATCTATTCTCAATGTTATTGAGTTAGCCAAGAAATTCTATCCACAGGGCGTATCTGTCTTGCCGACTACAGCTGGGACAGGACCTATGCATACGGTCTTTGATGCTTTAGAAGTACCTATGGTTGCCTTTGGTCTAGGAAATGCTAATAGCCGAGACCATGGTGGAGATGAGAATGTACGAATCGCCGATTATTACACCCATATTGAATTAGTAGAGGAGCTGATTAGAAGCTATGAGTAGAGATATTATCAAGTTAGATCAGATCGATGTGACTTTTCACCAAAAGAAAAGAACCATCACAGCGGTCAAGGATGTGACTATTCACATCCAAGAAGGGGATATCTACGGAATCGTTGGATATTCTGGAGCAGGGAAATCAACCCTAGTTCGTGTGATTAACCTCTTGCAAAAACCATCTGCAGGTCGAATTACTGTAGATAATGATGTAATTTTTGATGGCAAGGTTACCTTAACTGCTGAGCAATTACGTCATAAACGTCAAGATATTGGGATGATTTTCCAACACTTTAACCTGATGAGTCAGAAAACAGCAGAGGAAAACGTAGCCTTTGCCCTCAAACACTCTGGGCTCAGCAAGGAAGAAAAGAAGGCTAAAGTAGCTAAATTGCTCGACTTGGTGGGCTTGGCTGACCGTGCCGAAAACTATCCTTCACAACTATCTGGAGGTCAAAAACAACGTGTGGCTATTGCGCGTGCCTTGGCCAATGATCCAAAAATTTTGATTTCAGATGAGTCAACTTCAGCTCTTGATCCAAAGACAACGAAACAAATCTTGTCACTCTTGCAAGAACTGAACCGTAAACTAGGTTTGACCATTGTCTTGATTACACACGAGATGCAGATTGTCAAAGACATTGCTAACCGTGTTGCTGTTATGCAGGATGGTCGCTTGATTGAAGAGGGCAGCGTTCTTGAAATCTTCTCAGATCCTAAACAACCTTTGACTCAAGACTTCATCTCAACAGCCACAGGTATTGACGAAGCTATGGTCAAGATTGAGAAACAAGAAATCGTAGAGCACTTATCTGACAATAGTATTCTGGTACAACTCAAGTATGCAGGAGCTTCTACAGATGAGCCACTTTTAAATGAATTGTATAAGCACTACCAAGTAACAGCAAATATTCTCTATGGAAACATCGAAATTTTGGATGGTACTCCTGTTGGTGAGCTTGTGGTTGTCTTGTCAGGGGAAAAAGAAGCCTTGGCAAGCGCTCAAGAGGCCATCCGTCAGGCTGGTGTGCAACTAAAAGTATTGAAGGGAGGACAGTAAGATGGCAGAATTGATTAAAGCATACTTACCAAACGTCTATAAGATGGGTTGGTCTGGTCAAGCTGGCTGGGGAACAGCTATCTACTTGACTCTTTATATGACGGTTCTTTCCTTTATCATCGGAGGTTTCCTAGGACTGGTTGCAGGGCTTTTCCTTGTCTTGACAGCTCCAGGTGGGGTCTTGGAAAATAAAGTTGTTTTTTGGATTTTGGATAAGATTACCTCTATTTTCCGTGCGGTACCATTTATCATTCTCTTGGCAGTCTTGTCACCCTTCTCTCATCTAATCGTAGGAACAAGCATTGGTCCAAATGCGGCTATCGTTCCGCTATCTTTTGCAGTCTTTGCCTTCTTTGCCCGTCAAGTACAGGTGGTATTGGCTGAGCTAGATGGTGGTGTCATTGAGGCAGCTCAAGCTAGTGGAGCGACTTTCTGGGATATCGTGGGTGTTTACCTATCAGAAGGACTTCCAGATTTAATCCGTGTGACGACTGTAACCTTGATTTCACTAGTCGGTGAAACAGCCATGGCGGGAGCGGTCGGAGCAGGTGGTATCGGTAACGTAGCCATCGCTTATGGTTTTAACCGTTACAATCACGATGTGACCATCTTGGCAACCATTATTATCATTTTGATTATCTTTACGATTCAGTTCTTGGGAGACTTCTTGACCAAGAAATTAAGTCATAAATAAAAAAAGAGCCAGCTGGCTCTCAGATTGAAGAAAAAGTTCGTTGTGGACAATTTTCTTCAATCTTTTTCTTTTATTAGAGAAAATAAAAAAACTCTTAAAAATAGCATGTTTCAGCATTTCTAAGAGTTTTCAAGATGTAGTAACTAAGCTCCTTTAATTACCGAAAGGGTTTGTCAATCTACTGAGAGATGTGTGGCTCTTTTTCTATCACATTTTGTCTGCAAACTTCTTACTAAGTTTTTGTCCGATCAAGGCACCGAGTAGAGCACCGATAAGGACGCTTGCTACAAAGAGAAGAATGGTAATGAGATTTGGCGCAACCATGATGCGATCAATATAGTTCTGAGATTTTCCACGAGCAACTAGGGTTGCTATGTAAGCTTGAGGTGTCAACCACATGAGTAGGATGGGACCAGTAGTACCAAAAGCAAAAACTAGGAAGGAAAGAAGGTTCTTGACCTTATCTTTGTAGTGTCCAAGATGAGCAATGCCATCTGCTGCAAGACCGCAGATGATTCCTGGAAGAAAGGCACCAGCACCATGCTTGCTTCCGAGGAAAAAGAGAGAGATAACGAGCCCAATCGTAGTAATAGCTCCAAAACGAGGAACCTTTGCTAAAAGTATCATATAGACACTACCACCCACAAGAGCAGAAAAGGCAGGGGCGTAAAACATATTTCCAGTGTGGTCGACAAGGTTTCCTAGTAGAACTCCTACTCCGATGCAGAGAAAGTAGACAAGGGCAGCTACAAGGGTCGTCAAGATATTCTTTTTCATAAATTCTCCTTCGTATATCTGATGTTTTTCATTGTACCATGCTTGGCTCAGATTGTAAATGCTGGTTTGGAACTAGTATTTATTAGGAAATGTGGTAAAATAGGAAAAAATAAAAGACGAGTGGTAAGAGGATGAAGAATTTAGGAAAAGTTTTTAAAGAGTTACGAGAATCAAGAAAAATTTCCTTGAGAAAAGCAACAGGTGGACGCTTTTCAGCATCCTTATTGTCGCGTTTTGAAAATGGTCAGAGTGAAATATCTGCTCCAAAGTTAATCACAGCTTTGGAGAATATTCATGCGAGTATGGAAGAATTGTTATTTTTGGCGAGAGGTTTTCATCAGGATGCCTATTCTGAATTTAGAAACAGAATAGTTGAGGCTATTGACCCTCAAGATTTGACATCCTTGCGCACTCTCTACCAGAGAGAGTATCAACAACTTCCTTTTTCAAAAGATAGACAGCAACACATTCTCAATGCGATTTTAATAAAATCTTATATGAAAGCCATTGATGAGACGGTTACATTGACCGCTGAGGAAGAAAGAGTCCTACATGATTATCTATTTTCTGTCGAAATTTGGGGACACTATGAACTTTCGTTCTTTTCTTCCTGCTCTCCTCTTTTATCAGTCCAGCTTTTGACAAAGTATACTCGGGAAATGTTGCGGAAGTCAGATTTCTTGCAAGGAGTTGGGAAAAATCGAAATATGATGCACACCTTGCTCCTCAATGGTTTTATGGCCTGTATTGAAGTTGATGATTTTACCAATGCCCTCTATTTCAAAAAACAAATTGAAAAGAACTTCTTTGAAGAAAATGAAACCTATTTTCGAATAGTCTACCTATGGGCAGAAGGTTTGCTTGATAGTAAGCAAGGAAGAGCGGAGGAAGGACAGAGAAAGATGGAGGACGCTGTCCGTATTTTTGAAATGATTGGTTGTAGCAAATCTGCAGACTATTATAGAAGTGCCAGGGAGTGTTGAATATTTGCAACTAGGTAAATTAAATTGAAACGATAGGACTGTGAAGATACTTATTAGTAGTAGAAAATTCTAGCGTTTTCGTTATTCGTTTAATCTGTTGCATATATTCAAAAAATATTCTCAAGGTCTTCTTGATGCTATACTAGAGCTACCATAAAAGTAGAATGTGAGAAAGAAAGGAATCTATATGAAACTATTACTAAGAAATCAAGCATACAGAGTTTTGAGCTTATCACGATTTTTCAATGCTTTTGGTGCTTCCATTTTTAATTTAGTATTTGTGGTCTATGCCTCGACTTTGCCAGAGGCTTCTGTTGCCGTTGCCATGGCGAATGTTGTGATGATGCTTCCAACTCTTTTTACAGTTTTTGTGGGAATTCGGGCTGATTACACGAGGGACAAGGTCAAATGGATGACCTATGTCGGTTTATTTCAGGCGGTTTTATTTTTTCTAGCAGCCCTAGTTGTTCAGCAAGCTAGTTTCTTTGCCTTTTCGACCCTTTGCCTCATCAATGTCCTTAGTGATGTAGCCAGTGATTTTGCTGGTGGCTTGCGAATGCCTCTCGTTAAAGAAAAGGTAGCAGAGTCAGATCTGATGGAGGCCTATTCCTTTTCACAGTTTATTACCTACATCTCTGCGATTGGCGGCCAAGCTTTTGGAGTTTGGCTATTAGGGGTGTCAACACAGAACTTTTCGCTCGTAGCGGGAATCAATGCCATATTTTTCCTAGTGTCAGCTCTCATTCTCTTTTTAGGAAGGGCTGAATTAAGCTTATCAACTCCACTTGTTGATAGTAAATCACTGAAAAATGAGAAACTTTCTATCGAAGATCAGTTTTTAACGATTTACCGAAACTTACGTCTCGTTTTTCTTAAAAGTGGACAGAAAAACTTTGGTTTTATGCTCTTTGCTATCTTGATTATCAATGCTTTGGGTGGTGCCTTAGGTGGTATCTATAACATCTTCCTTTTAACTCATTCCTTACTGAATTTTTCCTACAAGGATGCATTGTTTATCTTACAATTGATTACCTTATTAGCGGTTATCATCAGTAGCCTTACGGGCAATGATTATTTTGGGAAGCAATCTCTGCCTAGATTGATGATGTGGGTTACATTAGGAGCCAGTCTAGTTGGTCTATCTAATTTGTTAAACCAAGTCTTGCTCGGGATGCTTTTCGTCTTTTTTACCATGTATGTTTCTGGGAAAATTTCTCCAAAGATTAGTGCTCTGCTCATGAAAAATCTCGCTCCAGAGGTTCTCTCTCGTACCAGTAATTTTTTAGGTTTGTTGTTTACTCTATCTATACCAGTGGGGACGGCTTGTTTTTCACTGGTGGCAGTATGGAATATACAGTTAACATGGGCTCTGTTTGTTGGGCTTTCCTTGCTTGCGATTCTCCTAGCTAGTCTTAATCTCAAAAATGAAATTTAGATGTTAGTCTTCTTTTCACACTGTCCCAATTTTCTCATTTATGGTAAAATAGGACTATTAAGTTATAAAGAGGATTCCCTATGAAATTACAAAAACCAAAAGGAACGCAGGATATTTTACCTGCTGAGTCTGCCAAATGGCAGTATGTTGAAGGATTTGCGCGTGAAATCTTCAAACGCTACAACTACGCAGAAGTACGTACTCCAATTTTTGAGCACTACGAAGTCATCAGTCGTTCTGTTGGAGACACAACTGATATCGTAACCAAGGAAATGTACGATTTTTACGACAAGGGAGACCGTCATATTACCCTCCGTCCAGAAGGAACTGCTCCAGTTGTTCGTTCTTATGTGGAAAATAAACTTTTTGCGCCAGAAGTTCAAAAACCAAGTAAATTCTACTACATGGGTCCAATGTTCCGCTATGAGCGCCCACAAGCAGGTCGTTTACGCCAATTCCACCAGATTGGAGTGGAGTGCTTTGGATCTAGCAATCCAGCTACCGATGTAGAAACGATCGCTATGGCAGCCCACTTCTTGAAAGCAATCGGTGTTCAAGGTGTCAAACTACACCTCAACACTCTTGGAAATCCTGAGAGCCGTGCGGCTTACCGTCAGGCCTTGATTGACTACTTAACACCGCTCAAGGAGACCTTGTCTAAGGATAGCCAACGTCGCTTGGAGGAAAATCCTCTCCGTGTCTTGGACTCTAAGGAAAAAGAAGACAAGGTGGCTGTGGAGAATGCACCATCTATATTGGATTACCTGGATGCAGAAAGCCAAGCTCACTTTGATGCTGTTCGTCAGATGTTGGAAAATCTCGGAGTAGACTATATCATCGATACCAACATGGTGCGTGGTTTGGACTACTATAACCACACGATTTTTGAGTTTATCACAGAAATCGAGGGCAATGACTTGACAGTCTGTGCAGGTGGTCGCTATGATGGCTTAGTTGCTTATTTCGGTGGTCCTGAGACTGCTGGATTTGGTTTTGGACTTGGTGTTGAGCGTCTTCTTTTGGTCCTTGAAAAACAAGGTGTAGCACTTCCTATCGAAAACGCCCTAGATGTCTATATCGCCGTTCTCGGTGAAGGAGCAAATCTTAAAGCCTTGGAGTTGGTACAAGCTCTTCGCCTACAAGGTTTCAAAGCAGAGCGTGATTACCTCAACCGTAAACTCAAAGCGCAATTCAAGTCAGCCGATGTTTTTGCTGCTAAGACTCTTATCACTCTTGGAGAGAGCGAAGTCGAAAGCGGACAAGTGACAGTCAAGAACAACCAAACTCGAGAAGAAGTTCAAGTTTCACTTGAAACAATCAGCCAAAACTTCTCAGAAATCTTTGCAAAATTAGGATTTTAATAACAGATAAACTGGTCAGGATCTTACTCCTGACCGTTTTCTTTTGCAAAATGACAAAAATCATAAACTTTTTGACAAATATGCTTGTCAAAAAGAAAAAGATGTGTTACAATATAATCAAGTTAAGAGAAAAGGAGAAAGGAACAATTATGTGGGCATTAGGATTTGTACCTCTTGTGATTATGTTTTGTATCTACCATTCTCAAAAGGTCAAGAAACTAGAGAATAAAATCAAAAAGTTTGAGCGAAAAGAGAAAGGTAATACAGAAATGTCAAGATTATTAAAAGAAATGATTGGGAGAACGCCGGTCATCGTTGGACAATTATTTGGAACAGATAACTGGGAAGTTGTGGATGTTGATGAGGAATGGGTCAAGCTACGACGTGTAGATAAAAAGGGAAAAGAAAAATTCAAACTACAACGCATTGAGGATATCCAAACGATTCAATTTGACGGAAAGTAGGTGTGTGACATGCAACTAAAAAATCGTCTAAAAGAGCTTCGGGCTCGCGATGGCCTGAATCAAACTGAACTGGCCAAGCTAGCAGGCGTATCCAGGCAAACCATCAGTCTATTGGAGCGGGATGAGTACACGCCCTCCATCGTCATTGCTCTGAAGATTGCTCAGATCTTTAATGAGCCAGTCGAGTCAGTTTTTCGCTTAGAGGAGGATGAGTGATGAACAAGTATAAAGTGATTTATTATCTATGTATCGTTGTGTTTATCGTGAATCTTTTGGCCATGATTGGAACCCTATTTGGTTGGTTTACAATTGTTGAAAGTAAATATCTCTTCTGGATTAATATAGTGCTACTATTAGTCTTTAGATGGGTAGAGAAAAAAATAAAGTTCAAAGAGCTCGTAAAAGGAGAGAAATGATGTTGAGACATAAACTGTTCTATTATGTAGCACTTGTAGCTCTATTGGTCGGCGTGTTTCTAATTATTGGGACAGACTTAGGCTGGTTTAATCTGTATCAAAGTGAGCAATCCTTTTGGATTTACTTTGGCCTCATCCCAGTAGTTGAATGGATTGAAAAGAAATTAAAAAATGTAGAAGTTGTAAGAGGAGAAGAATCATGAAAGAATTTTTAGCAGGTTTTCAAGTCGATACTGAAGACAAAGCACTTGCAGGTGTCTGTGCAGGTTTAGGAAACTATTTTAACATCCAAACCAATATCGTTCGTTTGGTGACGATCTTCTTGTTTCTTTCTTCGACGGAGATTGGGATTATAATAGTGGCTCTCTATGCTTATCTAGCAGGTTGGCTAGGTAAAGAGTCATTGGGAGATAGAGCGAAAAAAGCAAGAAACCAAGCTATTCTCTTATTTGTTGTTTGTTTGCTTTTGGTGTCGCTTGGAGCAGAAGGTTTGACAGCTATTTTTGAATCAGGTAAAGCCTTTGGTCAGTGGTTGGCTGGTTTAGTTTAGAGGGAGTATGAATATGAAAAAGAAACGAGTGCTATATTTCTTATTATTGTTTATATCAGTATTTATTACAGGTATGTTTATGGGACGTGCTTTGGCAATGGGAGTCAGTTTCAATCTAACAGATTTGATTCCTTGGTTTTCTGGCTCTAGTTTATTATTGGCATTGATTAGTATCCTTTTGGCTTTCAATTTCCTAAAGAAAAGTAGGGAATTTCACTCCTTGTATCAAGAGGAAATGGATGATAATCTGAATGAAACCTATTATGTGCAAATGTATCGAAATCTTGAGTTTGGAACAATTGCTTCTAACATAGTTTCAGTTACGACTTTGTTAGCATTTTTTATATCGGCGACTGAAGTGCTTATACTTGGTAATAGTTATCTAACTTTAGCACTCTCTTTTCTAGGGTTGATGTTGCTATTTGTTGTTCAAAAACATCTTTTGAAGACAATTTCTATTGTTCGTCAGTTTGATTTGGCATTTTTCTCCATGCCAAAGGATGTGTTAGATTATGTCAATTCTTACGATGAAGGAGAGCGACAAGCTAATTTGGAACAGAGTTTTCGGATTTTATTTCAATTAAACCAATATATTTTACAAGGTTTGTATATTTTTATTACTATCGTTTCTGTGCTTACAAGAGAAATTCAGTTATTAGCTCTTTTAGCCGTAGCGGTAGTCCATATTTATATCAATGTAATGCAAATACCTATGGTGAAACGTTATTTCAAATAGGAACAATCACTGAAACTACTAAAAGTTATTAGTTGGTTTAGATAGGGGCCAGAAAATGAATAATAATCGTAGATGGTGGAGAGTGGGAGTGTGTATGTTAAGTGCTTTTGTAGGAGTCTTTGCTTACACTCTTAGAGGTATAGTTGAACAGATTCAAATGTCACAAGTCTTACCTACTATTTATGGACTTACTCTCGTTATTGGAGGACTTTCCTTCATCTTAGCCATGTATTATCTTGGTAAGAGTCGAGAAGTTTATACTCTTTATCAAAGGGGGACAGAGGAAGAAGATAGTGATCAGACTTATGTAAGAGCCTATCGTTACTTGGATTATGGTTCGGTTTCTTCCAATGTTTTGATGATAGCAATGATGACCAGTGGGATTATACTGATTTCTCCGATATTTAAGAATACCTTGCTAATTCTTCCAGCTCTTATTCTATTATGCTTATACATTATTGTTGCCAATTACTTGTTGCGAACTATTTTTATCGTTCGACACTATAAACTGTCTGCTTATTACACTCCAAAAGATATTTTAGATTATCTTAACAGTTATGATGAGGGAGAAAAGCAGGCAGAGATGGAGAGTGCCTTTTTAACTCTGTTTAGGCTGGATCAAATTTTACTGCCATCACTCTATTTTTTATTGATAGTATTATCAGTTGTTTTACGAGAAATACAAGTGGTTGCCTTAGTTCTTTTAGTTGTCATCCATATCTATATCAATGTTGCACATTTACGAAAAACAAAACGTTATTTTAAATAGGAGAATCTTATGAAAACACTTAAAAATATTGGCTGGTATAGTCTTACTTTCTTATCATTTATTATGGTCTATAGTTTTATTCAGGGCGTAGGCTTAGAAGCCATGAAAATGGGTGCGCCTGAATATGTTGCTGTCCCAATTTATGTCTTATTAGCAGGAATTTTCACCTTCGTTACCTACAAGTGGTATAAGACAGGAACCGTTACGATTGAAAAAACAGCCCTCAACAAATACATCTGGTTGCCTGCCTTGGTGTGGGCCCTTGTCATTGTTGCTCAATTCTTTTTGCCAAATGATCCATCAGTCAATCAACAGACGGCAGAACAATTGACTCATAATCAACCTCTCTTCGCTTTCTTCATGATAGTTGTCTTTGCGCCCCTGACAGAAGAGTTAACCTTTAGAGGTATGCTAGCTCGTTATGTCTTCCCTCAACAGGATAACATCAAGCAGACAGCTCTCTTTCTACTAGTAACAAGCATCATCTTTGCCCTCGTTCATTTCCCTGGAACTCCACAACAATTCCTAGTGTATGGTTCCCTCGGTTTGAGCTTGGGGTTGGCTTATATCAGCAAGGGTGGACTGGCTTACAGCATTGCTTTACATGCTTTAAATAATTTAATCGGATTTTTAATGATTCTCATGCTATAATAGACTCAGGAGGAAGTCATGAAACGAGTGATATTATTAGCAGTGATTCAGGCAGTTGTTCTCTTCTTTATCATTGGAGCGCTTGCCTATGCTTTTAAAGGGGATTTCTTTTATAACCATCTAGCAGTTATCTTTGCACCAATTGCAGGTATTATGCGATTTGCGACAGCCTATGCAACGGAGATTGTTCTCCCTAAAAAGGCTGCAGAGATTGCTGAAAAGCGTAAAAAATAAAGAAATTCCAAGTAAAATAAGATCCAGCGAATGACTTTGCTGGATTTTTTCATTTATAGCAGGATTCTTCTCAACTTTTCTGATGATTTTCATGAAGAGCCTGCGCTTTTATGGTAAAATAGTAACAGAATAAAAGAGGAGAGAAAACATGAAACGTAGTATGTATGCTGGTCGTGTTCGTGAGGAGCACATCGGACAAGAAATTACCTTGAAAGGCTGGGTTGCACGTCGTCGTGACCTTGGTGGTTTGATCTTTATCGATCTTCGCGACCGTGAAGGAATCATGCAGTTGGTTATCAACCCAGAAAAAGTATCTGCAGAGGTGATGGCAACAGCTGAAAGCCTTCGTAGTGAATTTGTCATCGAGGTGACTGGTCAAGTTGCTGCACGTGAGCAGGCCAATGATAAGTTGGCGACTGGAGCAGTTGAACTGAATGTAACAGCTCTTACTGTACTTAACACAGCTAAAACAACACCATTTGAAATCAAGGATGGTATTGAAGCAAACGATGATACGCGTCTACGTTACCGTTACCTTGACCTTCGTCGTCCAGAAATGTTGGAAAATCTTAAACTTCGTGCCAAGGTAACGCATTCTATCCGCAACTACTTGGATGAGTTGGAATTTATCGATGTGGAAACACCATTCCTTTCTAAATCAACACCAGAAGGGGCGCGTGACTATTTGGTGCCATCTCGTGTTAATAAAGGGCATTTCTATGCTCTTCCTCAAAGTCCGCAGATTACAAAACAGTTGTTGATGAATGCTGGGTTTGATCGTTACTACCAAATTGTTAAATGTTTCCGTGACGAAGACTTGCGTGGTGACCGCCAACCTGAATTTACTCAGGTCGACTTGGAAACTTCATTCTTGACTGAGCAAGAAATCCAAGACATCACAGAAGGCTTGATTGCGCGCGTGATGAAGGAAACAAAAGGCATCGAAGTAACACTGCCATTCCCTCGAATGAAGTATGATGATGCTATGGCTCTTTATGGTTCTGACAAGCCTGATACTCGTTTTGAAATGTTGCTTCAAGACTTGACAGATCTTGTCAAGGGTGTTGATTTCAAGGTCTTCTCAGAAGCACCTGCCGTTAAAGCCATTGTAGTTCAAGGCGCAGCAGACAACTACTCTCGTAAAGACATCGACAAGATGACAGAAGTAGCTAAACAGTATGGTGCCAAAGGTCTTGCTTGGGTCAAGGTAGTTGATGGAGAATTAAATGGACCAGTTGCGAAATTCTTGACTGGTATCCAAGCAGACTTGACAACAGCGCTTGGTCTTGAAGATAAGGACTTGGTTCTCTTTGTGGCTGATACGCTTGAAGTAGCTAATGCAACTCTTGGTGCCCTTCGTGGACGTATTGCTAAAGAACTAGGCTTGATTGATAATGATAAATTTAACTTCCTTTGGGTTGTTGACTGGCCAATGTTTGAATGGTCTGAAGAAGAAGGCCGTTATATGAGCGCCCACCATCCATTTACCCTTCCTCAAGCAGAAACTGCTCACGAGCTCGAGGGTGAATTGGCTAAGGTTCGTGCCATTGCCTATGATATCGTCCTAAACGGTTATGAACTTGGTGGCGGTAGCCTTCGTATCAACCAAAAAGAACTGCAAGAACGTATGTTCAAAGCTCTTGGTTTCTCAGCTGAAGAAGCCAATGACCAGTTTGGTTTCCTTTTGGAAGCCATGGACTATGGATTCCCACCACACGGTGGTTTGGCTATCGGTCTTGACCGTTTTGTCATGTTACTCGCTGGAGAAGAAAATATCCGTGAAGTCATCGCCTTTCCTAAGAACAACAAAGCAACTGATCCAATGACGCAAGCACCATCAACAGTAGCTCTTAAACAATTAGAGGAACTTAATCTACAAGTAGAACAAGATGAAACAAACGAAACTAACTAAAAAGTGGAATCATTATCTTCGCCGCTTTGCTTATCGAGTAAAGATTTTGCGTGTTTTACAAAGTATTTCTCGAGAAAAATACGATGAAAAAATCTCAGCTTCTCTGGTATATGGTTTTCTATCAGCAGTAGCTGTCAATTTCTTTTTCCAACCAGGGCACGTTTATTCAAGTGGTGCGACAGGTTTGGCCCAGATTATATCTGCTCTAAGTAACCACTGGTTTGGGTTTCATTTCCCAATCTCAGTAGCATTTTATACCATCAATATTCCTCTCATGATTTTGGCCTGGTATCAAATTGGACATAAGTTCACGATTTTTACCTTTATCACGGTATCTATGAGTTCGCTCTTTATCCAGTTTGTGCCGGTGGTGGTCTTGACAGAAGATCCAATCATCAATGCCCTTTTTGGGGGTGTTGTCATGGGGCTTGGAATCGGATTTGCGCTACGTCATAACATCTCCAGTGGCGGAACAGATATTGTCAGCCTAACCATTCGTAAGAAGACAGGTCGTAACGTCGGAAGCATCTCTTTCTTGGTGAACGGTACCATCATGTTGATTGCTGGAGTGACCTTTGGTTGGAAATATGCCCTTTATTCCATGATTACTATCTTTGTCTCAAGTCGTGTGACAGATGCAGTTTTCACCAAACAAAAACGCATGCAGGCCATGATTGTTACTAGCAATCCAGATGCAGTCATTGAGAAAATCCATCATAAATTGCACCGTGGAGCGACTATGATCCATGATGCTGAAGGAACTTATAACCACGAACGTAAGGCTGTTTTGATTACGGTTATCACTCGTGCAGAGTTCAATGATTTTAAACTGATCATGAAGCAAGTTGATCCAACAGCCTTTGTTTCTGTTTCAGAAAATGTTCATATCCTAGGCCGATTTGTCGAAGTCGAAAACTAATCAATTATAAAAATAGATTACAAAAAACCAACTCTAAGCAAAAGTGTTAGAGCTGGTTTTTCTTATTTTTCAATGATTTCATGCGCAATGACTTGACGATAGCAGATTTGACGATTTTCTTTGACATCATTGATGATTTGAAGAATAGTCTCAAACGAAGTGCGGCCGAGAGCTAGACTATTAATATTGACATAGGCTGCTAGGTTTAATTTTGGATTTACAGAGTCAAAGCTAAGAACAGGGACATTCAGCTGATGTTCGTTGAGGTAGTTACAAACACCTTCAGCTAAGAGGTTATCTGTTGTGATAACAGCATCGGTTTTTGGATCGTATTCAAAAAGTTGTTTGCTAAATTTATATCCCTTTTCTTCAAGAAATCCATCAGCGAAAAAGGTACGATGACTATCAAGAGATAGTTTGTGTTCTTGGAGGGCTTGCTCGTAACCTGTTAGACGATCCTGCGTAACGTAGAGTTTCTTGGTACCGCCGATGAAAGCAATGCGGCTGCATCCTTTTTTGATGAAGTATTCTGTCGCATCAAAACCAGCTTGAATATTATCATTGTCAACAAGTGAAATGAAGGGTGATAGTGATTTCCCAAGGATGAGGAAGGGAAATTGTTCTTCAGTAACGAGTTTAACCAAGGGGTCATTTTCTTGGGCATACAAGAAGATAAGACCGTCTACACGCTTTCCATAAACCATCTGTGAAATTGCATTTAAGCGCTCTTTTTCGTCTTTTCCAGTTGCAATCTGGATAGCATAGTGATTTTCTGAAGCAACTTGTGCAATTCCTCTAAGGACAGAAGGAAAGAAAGGATTTTGATAGAAAACGTCTGAATCATCTGGAAGAACCAGGCCGATAACCTGCGTATAACTACTAACCAGGCTTCGGGCATTAAGATTAGGATGATAGTTGAGTTCTTTCATTACCTTTCGAACTCGTTTTTTGGTTTCATCGCTAATGGTTGATTTGTTTTGAATAACACGGGTTACGGTTGAGGGTGAGACCCCTGCAGCCTTGGCCACGTCTTTAATCGTAACAGGCATAATAATCTCCTACTTGTGGTAGTCTGGATCACGGAAATGCGTTTTGTAAAAGATAGTGACCAGGTATAGAACAAATAAAATGTTTTGAACAGTAATTAAAGTTGCCATATTTTGGCCTAGGAGACCGAGAATCATGGCAAGTAAGGTTGGTAATCCTAAACAGTTCAAGATGAAATGATAGCACTCTTTATAGCTTTTAAATGAAAAGAGACGTGATTTTTTCGTAAAGTAGAGCAAGAGGCTAGAACCTAGAGCAACGATGAAAAAATTAAGTCCGAAGAGGAAGCTAGAACCTAACACAAGAAAGAGGCTAACATAGATACGATTCTGTTGATACCAGTCTTTAGAAATGTCTTGTGTTAAGCTTTCCTTGCTTTGGAAACTATCGGTCGTGATCGCATGATAGCGAATGCTAGTCAATTCTTTTCCTTGCTTACTGATGACGAGTTGCTCAGGTTCAAAGTTAAGAAGTAATTCTTCAGGAAAGTTTGAACTAGAAGCGTCTCCGATTTGAACAGAAGCTAGATGAGGAGTTGAACCAGTATAGCTCAGCTTCCCATCATTAATCTGAGTATTTGCAGCTAAATCTTGTACGACATCGTCCGTCAGAGGAGCGTAGACATCATCGATGAAGGTTTCTAAAGGATAGGTGTCCTGAGAGCTGTTCTGGATGGCAATAGGAACCATAGACAAGCTAATCAAGAAAACACTGGTAAAAATCAGTTGAAACCAGTTTAGACCGAAACGATGAGAGAGGGGCTTACGAAATCCCCAAATACTATTAAAATAAGAAAATGGATATGGTAGCATAAATCTCTTTCTATAGGCATTTTTCTATACGAGTATTATATAGAGAAATGGTTTTTATTTCAAGCAGGGGAGACAAATCCTTGTTAAAAGTAGACTTTTAATAAAAATTATCAACTAGCCATGAGGGGATTTTCAATAAGTTCTTGTTTTTCATCAGACTATATCAGCACAAGTTCAAAAAAGAAAAAGGGTGGCGGGGGTATATTACCCCTTGTCGCCACCGCTTGTAAGTCCTGAAACGAAGTTCTTTTGCAAGAAGAAGAAAAGTGTACAGATTGGAAGAGCGATGAGGATAGCACCTGCTGAGAAGTAGGCGATCTTCATGTTCTTCACATTGCTAACGAAGGTTTGTAGACCAACGGCAACTGTAAAGTATTCTTTTTCACGAAGCAAGAAACTAGAGAGGATATAGTCTCCGAAAGGTCCCATAAAGGCCCAGAGTGCTTGTACAGCAACCATTGGGCGAACAAGAGGGAGAACGATTTGCCAGAAGCGGCGGAAATGTCCTGCACCATCAAGTTTTGCAGACTCATCAAGAGACATTGGCACGGTGTCAAAGTAACCTTTCATCAACCAAGCATTCATAGGGATACCACCACCAACGTAGAGGAAGATGAGGAACCAGCTATGGTTAAGGGCATTCAACATGAGGGCCATAACGAAGAAGGCAGTCAAAGCGGCCATTGTTGGCACCATTTGGATAATCAAGAAGAAGACCAAACTTTGTTTACGAGCCAAGAAGTTGTAACGGCTATAGGCATAACCAGCAAGTACGATAATACTTGTTTGTACAACCATAGTGATCAAAGCGATGATCAAAGTGTTGAGGTACCATGTACCGTACAAGGTTTCTGTAAAGAGCCCTTTGAAGTTATCAAAATTGAAGTCGATGTTAGTATCGAGTTTAAAGGCTGCGACGTTACCTGCCTTGAAGGCTGACATGATAGTAATCAACAGTGGATAGATAATCACGATTGAAAGGCCAATCAAATAGAGGTAAGTAAGGGTTTGAGTCAGTCTACGTTTGAGTTTGATTGAGTTATTCATCTTAGACGTCCTCCATATCAAATGCGTGTAGTTTCTTGAATGCGATCATAGAGATTGAGATGACAATGATAGAAATAATCAAGGTAACAGCTGCCGCCATTGAGTATTGAGGTGATGTACCTGTTGTCAAGCGGTAGATCCATGAGATCAAGATATCAGTTGAACCAGCTCCCCCTCCGACAGTACCAGGTCCTCCACCATTGAAGAGGTACATGATAGAGAAGTTGTTAAAGTTGAAGGTGTATTGGCTAATCAAAGTAGGTGCTGCAACAGCCAAGATCATTGGGAAAGTGATGTTGCGGAATTTTTGCCAAGCATTGGCACCGTCAATATAAGCTGCTTCGTAAAGGTCGTTAGGAATAGATTGCAAGATACCCAAGGTCAAAACGTAGATGTATGGGAATCCGAGCCAGCCTTGCATCATAATCAAGGCAACCTTAGTCCAAGTTGGGTCTGTTTTCCAAGGAATAAGCGCCCCATCAAGGAAAGGAAGAACCTTAGCAAAGAGAGGGATAACTTGGGTATTGATTGCTCCAACACTATCGTTAAACATGTTTGAGAATGTCAAGATAGTGATGAAGGCTGGGACAGCCCAAGGAAGAAGGAAAATAACACCAAAGATACGTTTTCCTTTGATAAATGGTTGGTTAGCAATGATAGCTGTGAAGATACCAATCACGATCTGTAAAGTTGAGGCAGATAAAGCCCAAATGATAGTCCAAGAAAGAACAGAACCAAAGGCAGAACGGAAGGTACTCAAGCTCCAAATGTTTGTAAAGTTGGTCAAACCAACCCAGTCTAACAATTTGTTTGGTGGCAAGTGTTGGAAGTCATAGTTTGTGAAGGCAATCATCAAGGTTACGACAACGGGGAAGATGATTGCAAAGGTCATGGCAATATAAGACGGAATAATCAAGAGGTAAGGGAAGCCATTTTCATAGATTCCTTTGATCATATCTTTTAGCGTAAGTGGTACTGGAATTCCATTGTTAATACGTTTTGCGATAGTATGTGCATCTTTAATATTTGAGAAATAAAAGAGTACATAAACGACTACAAAGATTAAATGGAAGGCACCACGAATTAGCATGAAGAGGGAATTATCACGACCTGGCTTGTCACCAAGAGTAATGAGGTTGCTCAATTCAGGGGCTGCAAGTGCTAGGAAATAAAGGACAAATACGATGGTTACACCAAGGAAGATAAAACCTTTGGCCTTTTGTTTATTGTAAATCTGTCCTAACCCAGGAATGATAGACAGCAGTGCTGCTTTACTAGGTTGTTGCTTTTCCATAATAACTCCTTTCATAGGATACTGGTTTCTAATTAAAACCTAAACTATATATGTTTTTATTGATAAATTCAAAGGGGGATTTGAATTCCACCCCCCTTGAACAAATTTTTTATTCACCAAATTTTTGTTTGATTGTTTCTTTGATCAATGTTACAGCATCGTTTGCAGCTGTCTTAGCATCTTTCTTACCACTTACAGCTTCAAATAGCATTGTTTTAGCTGGGTCCCAAACAGCTGACATTTGAGGGATGTTTGGCATTGGTTGAGCGTTTTGGAACTGTTTGATAACAGCTGTTGTCAACTCATCGTTTTTACCTTCAGCATATGAACGAGCCTCAGTGTTAGCTGGGATTTCGTTAGTTTTATCGTAGAAGGCTTTTTGTTCTTCAGTTGAAACAAGGAAGTCTACAAATTTTTGAGCAGCTTCAAGGTTCTTAGTACTTGATGGGATGATCCAAGCTTTACCACCACCGAATGTTTCATAGTTTTTACCGTTTGGAAGAGTTGGGATAGTCGCAACACTGTAGTTTACTTTAGCATCTTTGAAGGCCTGAGCTTTCCAAGGACCATCAATGATAGCAGCTGTTTTACCTTCTTGGAATTGAGTTTGGATTAGGTTTGGAGCTCCTTCTGTATCTTGCATACCTTTAGGCCATTTTTCGTACCAAGTTTTAGCGTAGTTGATAGCAGTGATAGCTCCTTCGTTTGCAAGTCCGATATCTTTAGAATCTTTACCGTTTTGGCCGAATACGTAACCGCCGTTACCAGCAAGAAGTCCGTATGCATAGTAGAAGTTTGTCCAGTCAGCAAGGAAGGCAGTTGTTTTACCATCTTCACCAGCGAAGGCATATTTGCTATCTTTAGCAAGTTCTTCTAATTCAGCAAAAGTTTTTGGAGCTTCTTTAATCAAGTCTTTATTATAGTACAAAACAAGTGACTCGATAACAGCAGGAGCACCGTAAACTTTACCGTCAGCAGCTGTTACAAGAGATTTAGTTTTATCATCTGTTTTAGCACCGTCGCTCAATTTCACTTCTGAAAGTTGTCCGTCTTTACCAAGGCTACCTACTCGGTCGTATGGTGCCATCATAACGTCAGCAGCTTTACCAGATTGGTTATCTAGAGAAAGGTTATCGAGACCACCCATTTGGTCTCCTGTTTTGATAGTAACTTTTACTCCAGCTTCTTTTTCGTAAGCTTGTGCAGCTGATTCAGCAAATGCTTTATATTGGTCTTCAACGTATAAAGTAAGTTCTTTACCTTCAGATGAACCAGAATCAGCCGCTTTATCAGCAGTTTTGCTTCCGCAAGCTACCAAAAGTAAGCTAGCAAGAGTAGCAGTACCAAGTACAGCTGCGCTCTTCATGAATTTTGTTGACATAGTGTATTCCTCCTAAAGAATAACAAATTTTAATTTCGAGGAAACGCAAACGTTTTCCCTTATGACTTTAGTATAGCACAAACAGAAAACGGTTGCAAGTCTTTTTTTAGAAAAAAATTTAAAAAGCTTGTTACTAGCTAATTCCTAAAATTGTTTGTATAATAGAAGAGAAAGATGTAATCGTGTAAATTTCGATTCAAAAATAATTGAAGGGAAACGATTGCATGATTTAGAGGAAATTTAATAGGAGATGAAAAAATAAGAATATAGTATTTTTAAAAAGCTATAAAGGCAAATAATTTGAAAAAGTTTTTTTACAAACGCTTGCATTTATTTTAGAAATGGGTTATACTTTAGTTAGCGCAAACGTTTGCGCATAAAAAATGAAATATTTAACTATAAACACTTGAGGTGCTAATATGAAAAAACGTCAAAGTGGTGTGTTGATGCACATCTCATCACTTCCAGGAGCTTACGGAATCGGATCATTTGGTCAAAGCGCCTATGATTTCGTTGACTTCTTGGTTCGCACTAAGCAACGCTACTGGCAAATCCTTCCATTGGGAACAACAAGCTATGGTGACTCACCTTACCAATCATTCTCAGCTTTTGCAGGTAATACTCACTTTATCGATCTTGATATCTTGGTTGAGCAAGGTCTCTTGGAAGCTAGTGATCTTGAAGGGATTGACTTTGGTAGCAACCCAACTGAAGTTGACTACGCTAAAATCTACTATGCACGTCGTCCGCTTCTAGAGAAAGCTGTCAAACGTTTCCTTGAAGTTGGAGATGTGAAAGACTTCGAAAAATTTGCTCAAGAAAATCAATCATGGCTTGAACTATTTGCAGAGTATATGGCTATCAAGGAGCATTTTGATAATCTTGCTTGGACAGAGTGGCCAGATGCAGATATTCGTTCGCGTAAAGCTTCAACTCTTGAAAGCTACCGTGAGAAATTAGCTGACAAGCTTGTTTACCACCGCGTAACCCAATACCTTTTCTTCCAACAATGGTTGAAATTGAAAGCATACGCTAACGAAAACCACATCGAGATTGTGGGTGATATGCCAATCTATGTTGCTGAAGATTCAAGCGATATGTGGGCAAATCCACACCTCTTTAAAACAGATGAAAACGGGAAAGCAACTTGCATCGCAGGATGCCCACCAGATGAGTTTTCTGCTACTGGTCAGCTTTGGGGGAACCCAATCTATGACTGGGAAGCAATGGATCGCGATGGTTACAAATGGTGGATTGAACGCTTGCGTGAAAGCTTTAAAATCTACGATATCGTGCGTATCGACCACTTCCGTGGATTTGAGTCTTATTGGGAAATCCCAGCTGGTTCTGAAACCGCAGCACCTGGTAAATGGGTGAAAGGACCTGACTACAAACTCTTTGCAGCTGTTAAAGAAGAACTTGGTGACTTGAACATCATCGCTGAAGACCTTGGTTTCATGACTGATGAAGTTATTGAACTACGTGAGCGTACTGGATTCCCAGGAATGAAGGTCCTTCAATTTGCCTTCAATCCAGAAGACGAAAGTATCGATAGCCCACACTTGGCACCAGCTAACTCTGTTATGTACACAGGAACACATGATAACAACACTGTTCTGGGTTGGTACCGTGATGAGATTGATGATCCAACTCGTGAGTACATGGCACGCTACACAAACCGTAAAGAGTACGAAACAGTGGTGCATGCTATGCTTCGTACAGCCTTCGCATCAGTAAGTTTCATGACGATTGCAACTATGCAAGATTTGCTAGAGTTGGATGGTTCAGCTCGTATGAACTTCCCATCTACTCTTGGTGGAAACTGGTCATGGCGTATGACAGAGGAACAATTGACTCCTGCTGTCGAAGAAACTTTGCTTGACTTGACTACAATTTATCGCCGTATCAATGAAAATTTGGTAGAATTAAAGAAATAAGACATTATCAGGAGACATAAAAATGTTACCATTAAAAGAATTTGTACAAAATCGTTACAATAAATCTATCGCAGAATGTAGCAATGAGGAGCTTTACCTTGCTCTTCTTAACTACAGCAAACTTGCAAGCAGCCAAAAACCGGTGAACACTGGTAAGAAAAAAGTTTACTACATCTCAGCTGAGTTCTTGATTGGTAAACTCTTGTCAAACAACTTGATTAACCTTGGTCTTTATGACGAAGTTAAAAAAGAACTTGCTGACGCAGGTAAAGAGTTGATCGAAATCGAAGAAGTAGAATTGGAACCATCACTTGGTAATGGTGGTTTGGGACGTTTGGCAGCCTGCTTTATCGACTCAATCGCTACACTTGGATTGAATGGTGACGGTGTTGGTTTGAACTACCACTTTGGTCTTTTCCAACAAGTGCTTAAAAACAACCAACAAGAAACTATTCCTAACGCTTGGTTGACTGACCAAAACTGGTTGGTTCGCTCAAGCCGTAGCTACCAAGTGCCATTTGCACACTTTACATTGACATCTACTCTTTACGATATCGATGTACCTGGTTACAAAACTGCTACTAAAAACCGTTTGCGTTTGTTTGACTTGGATTCAGTTGATTCATCTATCATTGAAGATGGCATTAACTTTGACAAGACAGATATCGCTCACAACTTGACTCTTTTCCTTTACCCAGATGATAGCGACAAACAAGGTGAATTGCTCCGTATCTTCCAACAATACTTCATGGTTTCAAACGGTGCACAATTGATCATCGATGAAGCAATCGAAAAAGGAAGCAACTTGCATGACCTTGCTGACTACGCAGTTGTACAAATCAACGATACTCACCCATCAATGGTGATTCCTGAATTGATCCGTCTTTTGACTGAACGTGGTATCGAACTTGATGAAGCAATCTCTATCGTTCGTAGCATGACTGCTTACACAAACCACACAATTCTTGCTGAAGCCCTTGAAAAATGGCCTCTTGAATTCTTGGAAGAAGTGGTTCCTCACTTGGTACCAATCATCAAAGAATTGGACCGTCGTGTTAAAGCAGAATACAAAGATCCAGCTGTTCAAATCATTGATGAAAACGATCGTGTACACATGGCCCACATGGATATCCACTATGGATACAGCGTAAACGGGGTTGCCGCTCTTCACACTGAAATCTTGAAGAACTCAGAGTTGAAAGCTTTCTACGACATCTACCCAGAAAAATTCAACAACAAAACAAACGGTATCACATTCCGTCGTTGGCTTATGCATGCGAACCCAAGCTTGTCTCACTACTTGGATGAGATTCTTGGCCGCGAATGGCACCATGAAGCTTCTAAATTGGAAGACCTTCTTTCATACGAAGACAAGGCTGCTGTCAAAGAAAAATTGGAAAGCATCAAAGCTCACAACAAACGTAAATTGGCTCGTCACTTGAAAGAGCACCAAGGTGTGGAAATCAATACAAACTCTATCTTTGACATCCAAATCAAACGTCTTCACGAGTACAAACGTCAACAAATGAACGCTTTGTATGTAATCCATAAATACCTTGACATCAAGGCTGGTAACATCCCTGCTCGTCCAATCACAGTCTTCTTTGGTGGTAAAGCAGCTCCTGCCTACACAATTGCTCAAGACATCATCCACTTGATCCTTTGCTTGTCAGAAGTGATTGCTAATGACCCAGCAGTTGCACCACACTTACAAGTGGTTATGGTTGAAAACTACAACGTTACTGCAGCAAGCTTCTTGATTCCAGCGTGTGATATCTCTGAACAAATCTCACTTGCTTCTAAGGAGGCTTCAGGTACTGGTAACATGAAATTCATGTTGAACGGAGCTTTGACTCTTGGTACTATGGATGGAGCTAACGTGGAAATCGCTGAGTTGGTTGGAGACGAAAACATCTACATCTTTGGTGAAGATTCAGAAACTGTTATCGACCTTTACGCAAAATCAGCTTACAAATCAAGCGAATTCTACGCTCGTAAAGCGATCAAACCATTGGTTGACTTTATCGTGAGCGACGCTGTTCTTGCAGTTGGTAAGATTGAACGCTTGGAACGTCTTTATAACGAATTAATCAACAAAGACTGGTTCATGACTCTTCTTGACTTGGAAGACTACATCAAAGTGAAAGAGCAAATGCTTGCTGACTACGAAGACCGTGACGCATGGTTGGATAAAGTCATCGTTAACATTTCTAAAGCAGGATTCTTCTCATCTGACCGTACAATCGCTCAGTATAACGAAGATATCTGGCACTTGAACTAAGATATACAATTTAATAGTTATTACACTATCTAGCAAAAAAGCGAGTTTCAATTGAAATTCGCTTTTTTTGAATGTTATGGACTTGAGGTTGACTGGTCTCAAAAGAAAAGATAATTTGTCAATAATTTCTAGACTTAAAAATCAGACCTAGCGAACACTAAGAAGGCTGGTTGTACTACCTTTAAACCTCAGGTTCTTCTTAGCTATTACCTCAAATTTCTTGTATTTGTTTACAAACAGTATTATAATAGTATTATAGTAAAGAAAGAGGGTGTTCTTATGTGGAAAAAATATTTTTCAAAATATAAATGGACTGATTTATTTTGGATTCTTTTTGTAATTTGGTCATGCCTTTATATGGGTAATAGTTTCTCGTTTCCGCTTACTCATCAAGAAATCTCTTTTCATGGATGTTGTTATGGGGTATCACTTGCCTTATATCACTTGCTATTTATTGATAAATTTGTCATTTCGAATCGAAAATAAATGGAGAGGTCAAAACTTTTAATACTTTTCGGAAAGACAGTTAAAATCGTGTTTTAAACCCGCATCTCAAGAAGAGGTGCGGGCTTTGTAGTATCTCAAAAATTTATTTACAGTGCTTTTCCGACCAGAATCTCTGCTTCGATGGTAATTTCTGTCAACTGACTCCAGTTAATCTTGCTCTGGTCGACATGAAAGAGCAGGGGCGTCATGCTGAGTAAGGCTTGGCGTTGCTCTGTTGTGATAGGTTTGGTCAGAGAAACAATCTGACTAGATTGGATGCTGAAGTGTTCTTGGAAGTGTTCCTTAATATCTTGATTAGAATAATCCTTCTTTGTCAGCTGGTCCTGTACCATTTGACGGATTTCCTTGAGGTGGTTTTCAGTAGGAATGACCTTGATTAAGATGCCGTCCTTTGATAAGACTCGTCGGAATTCTCCGTAGTTGGCAGGTGAGAAAATATCAAGTAGGATATCCATGCTGGCGTCTTTTATAGGAAGGCGAGCTAAGTCACCAACAAACCAATTGACTGCCCAGTTGGGTTCACTTTTGGCAGCGATTTGAATCGAGTCTTTTGAAATGTCAAAGGCATAAAAGGTTTTTTCAGGGTGCACTTCTTGGAGTTTACGAGAGTAGAAGCCTTCGCCACAACCTATATCCAAGACTATTTTTGCGGATGGTTTAGTCGCTAGTAAGTCCGAGATGCCTTCTAAAATAGCCTGATAAAACCCAGCTTCTAGGATTTGCTGGCGATTTTGGAAGTTTTCCTTGTCGTAGTTGGCAGATTGCTTGATTTGAGGTGCCAGATTGACATAGCCGAATTTTGCAAGGTCAAAAGAATGGCGATTATCACACTTGAGACTAGTTTCTACCAAGGTGAGTTTTTTTTGGCAGATAGGGCAGGAAAAGGCAGTCGCAGAAGCAAAACGCTGGAGTTTTGGTTTGAGGTTTGTATTCATAGTTTAAGTGTATCAAAAGAGGCAAATGAAAGCAACTTTAGGAATAAGTAGATGGGAGATTCAGTAGAAATAAAACTAATTCTCCAATTTATAGAATAAAATTGCTTTTATATCTAAATTTCTATATAATAATGATAAGGAGGAAATAAGTATGTTAAAAGAAGTATTAACCGTTGCAAAAGTTGCGAAAAAATCATCACTCTTTTTGGGTGGTGTCGCATTTGGTACCCTTGGCTTGAAAATCTTAGCAAGTAAGGAAGCTAAAAAAGGTTATTCTAAAGCTTTGGCTAAGGCTTACAAGTTGAAAGACGGGCTAGATGCATCTGTTTCTGTTGTGAAACAACATGGAGACGATGTCTTGCAAGATGCCAAATATTTGTACGAGCAAGAGAAAAAAGAAGAGCAATTAGATAGCCTTATAGGAGAATAATATGTCTTTTAAAGTGCTACATAGAGGATACCAACATATCCGACTATCATCTTCTTTTTCACTCACCTTGGATATTCAAGACTATCTTCGTTCCTTGGCGAGAGATGAAAAGGGGATTGAGTCTATCCAGTTTTACATGGATCAACAGCACTTTACTCTACGTATAAAAGAAGGCTTTTCTGTATTAGATAATGCAGAAGCCTTTTTAAAAAGAATTGATAAAGGGAAAGTTTCTGAGTTGATGACTCTTCCCATTCGTAGAGAAGAGAGTGCTTATTCTATTGTTTCAGGTGCAGCGATTAAGCGTATACTTTTTCGTAGTTTTGTGCCGTATCCTATTCGCTATATATGGACTTGTTATCAGGCTTTTGGCTATATTAGAGAAGCCTATCAAACACTAGCGCGTAAGGAACTAACGATGGAGGTCTTGGACTGTTCGGCGATTTTATTGTCCTTGTTTATGAACCAATCCAAGACAGCTAGCAATATCATGTTTATGCTTGATTTGGGGAATCATTTAGATCAGTGGTCCTTGAAAAAAACTGCAACAGATTTAGAACAAAGCCTTCTTGCAAAAGAGAGCGATGTATTCTTAGTACAGGGCGATACGGTTGTTAGTATCAAGAGTTCCGATGTTCAAATAGGAGATGTCTTGGTCCTATCTCAAGGAAATGAAATTCTGTTTGATGGACAAGTAGTTTCAGGTTTAGGTATGGTCAACGAAAGTTCCTTGACGGGAGAGAGTTTTCCAGTTGAAAAAAGAGAGTCTGATTTAGTTTGTGCAAATACAGTATTAGAAACTGGAGAGTTACGCATTCGTGTAACCGATAATCAGATGAACAGCCGGATTTTACAACTGATTGAGTTGATGAAGAAATCTGAAGAAAACAAGAAAACGAAACAACGCTATTTCATCAAGATGGCGGATAAGGTCGTCAAATATAATTTCTTGGGGGCTGGGCTGACTTACCTATTGACAGGTTCTTTTTCTAAGGCTATTTCTTTCCTATTGGTCGATTTCTCCTGCGCTTTGAAAATCTCTACTCCTGTAGCTTATTTGACAGCTATCAAGGAGGGGTTGAATCGTGAAATGGTGATTAAGGATGGAGATGTTCTGGAGAAATACCTGGAAGTTGATACTTTCTTGTTTGATAAGACGGGAACAATCACAACTAGTTATCCTATAGTTGAAAAGGTGTTACCTTTTGGGGACTATAGTGAGGAAGATATTCTCAGAATCAGTGCCTGTCTTGAGGAACACATTTATCATCCTATTGCTAATGCCATCGTCAAGCAAGCTGAGATAGAGGGGATTGAACATGAGGAAATGCATGGGAAACTCCAATATATTGCAAGCAAGGGGATCAAATCTCATATAGATGGGCAACCAGTTCTTATTGGGAATTATGTCTTGATGCAGGATGAGCAGATTCATATCAGTTCAGAACAAAATGCTTTAATTGAAGAGTACAAGAGTCACTACAATCTCTTATTCTTGGCTTATCAGAATGAATTGATTGGAATGTTCTGCATTCATACTCCTTTGAGAAAAGAAGCAAAAGCAGCCTTGGAGAAACTTAAGGCACAAGGGAAAAAATTGATTCTGGCAACAGGGGACACCTTGGTTAGAACAGAGGAATTAGTCAAAGATTTGCCCTTTGATCAGGTCTATACAGACTTGAAACCTGATGGAAAATTTGAGTTAGTAGAGGAACTGCAGAAAGCAGGTCACACTATTTTGATGGTTGGAGATGGCTTGAATGACTCAGCGGCTCTAACCCTATCAGATATCGGTGTGGTGATGAATGAGAGTGCAGATATTTCTAAGCAGATGAGTGATATCTTATTGCTAGATAATCGCTTGGATTTCTTCCAAGAGTTGGATTCGCTATCATCATCTTTGCAAACACTCATCAAGAAGAATATTCAAGATACCGTTGTCGTAAATAGTAGTTTGATTGGCTTTGGCTTGTTTAATTGGCTCAGTCCTTCAAATCTCTCTATCTTACATAATCTAACAACCTTGCGCATTGTACTGCGTAGCCTGTCTATTAAGGCTAGATAGATGAAAGTTATTAACAGCAAAAAGGAGTTACCTTTCTCGAGGGTAACTCCTTTGTTTATAGGTAAATGTTGAACAGTTTAGTAAGTCAATACAAAATATTTTTTCTTCCCACGGCGGATAACGGTCAGTTCGTTCTCTAACTTATCTGCGTCACTCAAGACATAGTCAAGGTCTTGGATGCGGTCGCCGTTGACGTAGATAGCTCCGTTTTGGACGTCTTCACGGGCTTGGCGTTTTGAGTTAACTACACCAGATGAGACGAGCAGTTCCACGATATTGTGGTTTTCATCTGCTTGAACTTGGTAGTTTGGCACTCCACGAAGTCCTTGTTTGAGTTCTTTAACAGAAAGGTTTTTGATGTTTCCTGCAAAGAGTTGTTCAGTGATGTTGAGGGCTTCTTTGTAAGCTTCTTCTCCGTGAACAAGAGTCACGACTTCACGAGCGAGAATTTTTTGAGCCAAGCGTTCGTGTGGCGCTGCTTCAAATTGTTTACGGATTTCTTCAATCTCATCAAGTGACAAGAAAGTAAAGATTTTCAAGAAGCGAACAGCGTCTGCGTCCATAACGTTCATCCAGAATTGGTACATTTCATATGGGGAAGTCTTTTCAGGATTGAGCCAGACTGCGTTTCCTTCTGATTTACCAAATTTCTTACCAGTTGCGTCTGTGATGAGTGGAACAGTGATTACGTGACCAGTCTTATCAGCCTTACGACGAAGCAACTCTGTACCAGCAGTCATATTTCCCCATTGGTCAGAACCACCGATTTGGAGGGTTACATTGTGCTCTTGGTTAAGGACAAAGAAGTCATACCCTTGCATGATTTGGTAGGCAAACTCAGTGTAAGAAATCCCAGTTTCAATACGTTTCTTCACAGACTCCTTGCTCATCATGTAGTTGACAGTGAAGTATTTTCCGATATCACGGAGGAAGTCAATGAAGCTGATGCTGCCAAACCAGTCGTAGTTGTTGACCATGACAGCTTTATTTTCACCATTTTCAAAATCAAGAAAGCGAGAAAGTTGTCCTTGGATAGACTTGACCCAGCCATCTACTGTGTCTTTTGTTTGGAGACTACGTTCAGCATCTTTGAAGGACGGATCTCCGATGAGACCTGTAGCACCGCCAACGAGCGCATAAGGTTTGTGACCTGCTAGCTGCAAACGACGACTTGTCAAGATAGCGACAAGGTGGCCTAGGTGAAGGCTGTCAGCAGTTGGATCGTAGCCAGTATAATAAGAAACTTGACCTTCTTCTAGGGCTTTACGCAAAGCTTCTTCATCAGTCGTTTGAAAAATCAAACCACGCTCTTTTAGCTCATCAAAAATGTGCATGTGTCTTTTCTCCTTTTTAAAATATTGTTTCTACCTATTTTACCACAAACTTGGCAAATAACCTAGTAAAATCGGGAAGAAAGTTGCTTCTTGGACTTTTTTGGAAACGAGTGAAATATGGTATAATAGCACTAGCTTATACTCAATGAAAATCAAAGAGCAAACTAGGAAAATAGCCGAAGGCTGTACTCGAGTACGGCAAGGCGAGACTGACGTGGTTTGAATTTGATTTTTGAAGAGTATTATTTTCAGAGAAATAGATAAAAACAGTTAAGAAAGGGGCTGAAAGATGTCTCATATTATTGAATTGCCAGAGGTTTTGGCCAACCAGATTGCGGCAGGAGAAGTGATCGAACGTCCTGCCAGCGTAGTTAAAGAGTTGGTTGAAAATGCTATCGATGCTGGTTCTAGCCAGATTATCGTTGAGATCGAAGAAGCTGGTCTTAAGAAAATCCAAATTACCGATAATGGTCACGGGATTGCACACGATGAAGTAGAGTTGGCCCTCCGCCGTCATGCGACTAGCAAGATTAAGAATCAAGCTGATCTTTTTCGGATTCGGACCCTCGGTTTTCGTGGTGAAGCCCTGCCCTCTATCGCTTCTGTCAGTGTTCTGACTCTTTTGACAGCAGTGGATGGAGCAAGTCACGGGACCAAGCTAGTGGCTCGTGGGGGAGAAGTAGAAGAAGTTGTGCCTGCGACCAGTCCTGTTGGGACCAAGGTTTGTGTGGAGGATCTCTTTTTCAACACACCAGCTCGTCTCAAGTATATGAAGAGCCAGCAGGCAGAGTTATCTCATATCATCGATATCGTTAACCGTCTAGGCTTGGCCCATCCGGAGATTTCCTTTAGCCTGATTAGTGATGGCAAGGAAATGACACGGACAGCTGGTACGGGTCAACTGCGTCAGGCCATTGCTGGTATTTATGGTTTAGCCAGTGCCAAAAAAATGGTTGAAATTGAGAATTCTGACCTAGACTTTGAAATTTCTGGTTTTGTCTCATTGCCGGAATTGACACGGGCTAATCGCAACTATATCAGCCTCTTTATCAATGGCCGTTATATCAAAAACTTCCTACTCAATCGAGCTATTTTAGATGGTTACGGCAGCAAGCTCATGGTGGGACGTTTTCCACTAGCCGTTATTCACATCCATATCGATCCTTATCTGGCGGATGTCAATGTGCATCCAACTAAGCAAGAAGTGCGAATTTCCAAGGAAAGAGAGCTGATGGCGCTAGTTTCAGAAGCTATCGCAAAGAGTCTCAAGGAACAGACCTTGATTCCAGATGCTCTGGAAAATCTTGCCAAATCTACTGTTCGTAATCGTGAAAAAGTAGAGCAAACCATTCTCCCACTTAAAGAAAACAATCTCTACTACGAGCAAACGGAAGCAACAAGCTCTATTCCAGCTGAGGTTTCAGACAGTCAAGTAGACTTGACTGGAGAGAAACAGGATTTGAACCTCTTCGCCAAGGAAACCTTGGATCAGATGACCAAGTCAGCCAAACTGCATTTTGCAGAGAGAAAGCCTGTCAGCTACGACCAACTAGATCATCCAGAGTTAGATATGGCTAGTTTGGATAAGGCTTATGACAAGCTGGAACGAGAAGAGTCTTCTAGTTTCCCAGAGTTGGAATTTTTCGGGCAGATGCACGGCACCTACCTCTTTGCCCAAGGTCGAGATGGGCTCTACATCATAGACCAGCATGCGGCCCAGGAGCGGGTTAAGTATGAAGAGTACCGTGAAAGCATTGGCAATGTTGACCAGAGCCAGCAGCAACTCCTAGTACCTTACATCTTTGAATTCCCAGCAGACGATGCCCTTCGTCTCAAGGAAAGAATGCCTCTTTTAGAGGAAGTGGGAGTCTTTCTAGCAGAATATGGTGAGAATCAATTCATCCTTCGGGAACATCCGATTTGGATGGCAGAGGAGGAAATCGAGTCTGGTATCTATGAGATGTGTGATATGCTCCTTTTGACCAAGGAAGTTTCGATCAAGAAATACCGAGCAGAGCTGGCCATCATGATGTCCTGCAAGCGGTCTATCAAGGCCAACCATCGTATCGATGACCATTCAGCTAGACAGCTTCTCTACCAACTCTCCCAATGTGACAATCCATACAACTGTCCACACGGACGTCCTGTTTTGGTGCACTTTACCAAGTCAGACATGGAAAAGATGTTCCGTCGTATTCAGGAAAATCATACTAGCCTCCGAGAGCTAGGAAAATACTAATACTCTTCAAAAATCAAATATAAACTGCGTCAGCCATACCTTGCATAACTCAAGTTATGCCTACGGTTAGCTTCCTAGTTTACTCTTTGATTTTCATTGAGTATAAATTGAAGGGAAAATTATGTACGAATATCTAAAGGGTGTTATTACCAAAATTACTGCTAAATACATCGTCCTAGAAGCTAACAGTATCGGCTACATTCTGCATGTAGCCAACCCTTATGCCTACTCAGGGCAAGTCAACCAAGAAGCGCAAATCTATGTGCATCAAGTTGTACGTGAAGATGCTCATCTACTTTATGGATTTCGCTCAGAAGACGAAAAGAAGCTCTTTCTCAGCTTGATTTCTGTATCAGGCATTGGTCCTGTATCAGCTCTTGCTATTATCGCTGCTGATGACAATGCAGGGCTTGTTCAAGCTATCGAGACCAAGAACATCACCTACTTGACCAAGTTCCCTAAAATCGGTAAGAAAACAGCCCAGCAGATGGTGCTGGACTTGGAAGGCAAGGTGGTTGTGGCAGGAGATGCCCTTCCTGCTAAGGTGCCAGTACAAACCAGCGCTGAAAACCAAGAACTGGAAGAAGCTATGGAAGCCATGTTGGCACTGGGCTACAAGGCAACTGAGCTCAAGAAAATCAAGAAATTCTTTGAAGGAACGACAGATACAGCTGAGAACTATATCAAGTCTGCCCTCAAGATGTTGGTGAAATAGGAGATTTCTATGCCAAAACGTTGTGGCTGGGTTAAAATGAACAACCCGCTATATGTAGCCTACCACGATGAGGAGTGGGGGCAACCTCTCCATGATGACCAAGCACTTTTTGAGTTGCTCTGTATGGAGACTTATCAGGCTGGGCTATCTTGGGAAACGGTACTCAATAAACGCCAAGCCTTTCGTCAAGCTTTTCATGACTATCAAGTTCAAGGTGTTGCGGACATGACTAATGAAGAATTGGAAGCTTTGATGGATAATCCAGCTATCATCCGCAATCGTGCCAAGATATTTGCGACGCGGGCCAACGCTCAGGCCTTTCTACAAGTTCAGGCAGAATTCGGAACTTTTGATGCTTATCTTTGGTCTTTTGTTGATGGGAAAACTATCGTTAATGATGTTCCCGATTACCGTCAAGCCCCAGCTAAAACACCCTTATCTGAGAAATTATCCAAAAATCTCAAAAAACGTGGTTTCAAATTTACAGGTCCTGTTGCAGTTTTGTCATTTCTACAAGCTGCAGGTCTGGTTGACGACCATGAGAATGATTGTGAATGGAAGGGGAATTAAATGATGTCTGACAAAAATAAGGGAATTCTGATTTTTGTGCTCCTCTATACCATTCTCTTTGTGTTTGATGGCGTTAGATGGTTGGCTTCCTTGATGCCGTCTACCATTGCAAATTATCTAGTCTATGTAGTATTAGCACTATACGGCTCTTTCTTGTTCAAGGATAGATTAATCCAACAATGGAATGAGATTAGAAAAACTAAAAGAAAATTCTTCTTTGGCGTCTTAACAGGATGGATCTTTCTCATTCTGATGACTGTTGCCTTTGGATTTATATCAGAGTTGTTGAGGCAGTTTTTCGGGCTGGTCGGACAAGGTCTAAACCAGTCGAATATTCAAATTACCTTTCAAGAGCAACCACTACTGATAGCAGTTTTCGCCTGCATCATTGGACCTTTGGTGGAAGAACTCTTTTTCCGTCAAATTTTATTGAGATATTTGAGGAAAAGTCTGCCAACTTGGCTGAGTGTCTTTTTGGTCGGCCTTGCCTTTGCGCTTACTCATATGCACAGTTTGTCTTTATCAGAGTGGGTCGGTGCAGTCGGATACCTAGGTGGGGGCCTTGCCTTTTCTATTATTTATGTGAAAGAAAAGGAGAATGTCTACTATCCCCTACTTGTTCACATGTTAGGCAATAGCCTATCCTTTATTATTTTAGCTATCGGTAGTATGTGATGAAAATGCTAGTAACGATACTGAAAAAAGCTGAGAAATTCATCTCAGCTTTCTTTGTTATAGTCAAAGCGAATGACTTGCTCCGTTGCATCTACATGGGCGTGGACTCCGAAGGGGACAATAGCTCTTGGAGTTGCGTGTCCAACATTCAGATTATAGACAATTGGGATATTGCTGTCAATGATATCCAATAGTGCATCTTTATAGTCGTCATAGAAAGTTTCATCCATAGGTTTTCCGACCAAGAGTCCACTGATGACCGCGAATATGCCCGTGTCCTTTAAAGTCCGCAACATCTTTTTGAAGTCTTCAGGCTCAGGCTTTTCTTCGCTTGTTTCTAGCAAGAGGATTTTTCCTTCCCAGTCTGACAAGTCAGGGAAGAGTTTGTACTTTTGGCAGAGCTCCGTGCTGTCTGCGTATCGAGAGTTGTCAAAGATATCATAGAGAGATTCAAGACAACCGCCGAGAATTTCTCCCTCAAACTGAGCATTTCCTTGCAATAAGTCAAAACCTGTATTTACATGACTGATACGAGCTGTTCCCAGGGCCTTTGGACTAAAGTCAATCCGTTCCTCATACCAAACGTCACTAGGGCGGATTTCTGAGATTCTTCCCGTCTCAATCAATTCTTTAAAGTAGTGAAGGCTATAGGGCAACATCTCCTTGTCCAATTCACAAATGTCTGCTAGAAAGGATTGCCCATAAAAAGTTTTGACCCCTAGTTTATGCAACATGAGATGGTTCATGGTCGTATCCGAGAAGCTAAGAAAAATCTTTTGCTTGATAACCTTTTGAAGTTGGTCGTTTTCAAAAAGATAAGGTAGCAAACGATAGGTATCGTCTCCACCAATGGCGCATAGGATCATGTCGATACTATCATCAGAAAAGGCATGAATCAAATCCTCTGCACGTGCTTCAGGATGGTCCTTGATAAAGTCTAAGCCTTTTAGCGAATGGGGTAAAAAGATAGGATTGAGTCCCAAGTCCTTGAGACGTTGGACACCCAAGTCCACTTCGTGTTTGACAAAGTCTTCTCCGATAATGCCACTAGACAAACTAACAATACCAATAGTAGAAACCATATCTCATCCTCCTAGAAATAAATTGATGCTATTGTATCACAAAAGATGAGGAGAAACAACAAGAATTAGAATCAGAAAAAGGCTTTTAGATCACGAAAGTAAGCAAAAAAGCAACCGCTCGATGTGGTTGCTTTTTATAGTAGTTGCATTCTTATAGAGCAGTAAGGAAGGTCAGTCCTCCAAGGACAACCCCGGCCGAATTTGGAATGATTAGAATCCAGTCTTTCTTAGGTTCTTTTGTCCATCCGTAAATGACCCAGATTAAGCAAGAGACTGCTGCTGATAACGGTTGGAAAGGTTGAGCTTTATTTCCTTGTAAATTGGCAAAAATTTGAGGGATGTAGGCTATAAATACAATAATTCCGATAAAGGCACCAATTGAACCAACAATTTGATTAATTCTCTGTTTAGTCATATATATTTCTCCTTATTACTTTATTAGTATAACAGAAAAACAACTTGGATTCAAGGATAAAACCTCGGGATTCTAAGGGAGGCCTTTATATTAGAACGTTTTTAGAAAATGTAGCTACTTTTCTTTGGAGAATCGAAAAATGCTTTGGAGCCATAATAAAAGTAGTCTGTCTACAAAACACACTACTTTTATTGTTTATCTTAATATCTAGCTGGTCCTGCACTTGCGCTCTTGATGTTGAAACGTTTCTTGAGGTAGAAACGTAGGGCAAGGAGAGCTCCTCCAATCACCAACAAAACAAGAGGTGGTAAGCTGATGTTGATGGCTTGTGGAAGGAAGTTACTCAAGAAGAGGATGAAGACCCAGGCAAACATGGTTGCTAGCATGACCAAAAGTGATTTCCAGAATGGAGGACGTTGGCTACGGTCAGTATCAGGTCCGTAGTAGCGGTAGATGAAGTGGTAGAGCAGGTAAAAGGCAACTCCACCAAAAGCCCCTACGCTGATAAGTGTTACCAATCCGTAGGCCACAGGTTGGTTTGAGAAGAAGCTCATCAAGGCGCTAACTACTGCAAATAGTCCTGTGATGAAAAGGGCTGAATCCAACATCATCAATTTTGGATCGTCATTTTCCTTTGGATGTTCTTTCTCGTATTGCTCTTTTTCGCTGAAGCTGTGAGCCCAGTGAGTTGGTGCTCCATAGATAGAACGAGCAGTCACACCTTTTGGTTGTTCTTCAAGGATATGAGGAATGACTTCTTCAAGGATGGCCTTGATTTCAGCATCTGTCTTTCCGTCCTTGAGAAATTGCTGGGTTGCAATGTGGATAAATTCCTGGTTTTTCTTTGTTAATTCTTTTAAATCAATCTGTGACATAATAACTCCTGTTTAGAACCATTTTTTATGGATGAGGTAAAGAGTGAGAGAAACACTCATAGCAAAGGCGATAAAGACGATGAGCCAGAAAGCATGCGGTTCTCCGTTTAAAGGAATTTCATTATCCTTAAAGTTCATTCCGTAGGCTGAGAAAATCATGGTCGGGATGGACATAACGATGGTCACGAGGGCCAAGGTTTTCATGATATTGTTCTGGTTGTTTGAAATGATAGAAGCGAAGGTCTCTGTCATAGAGTGAAGGACGTTTCCGTAGATATCCGCCATCTCGATGGCCTGTTGCGTTTCAATCAAGGTATCTTCCAGTAAGTCTTCATCTTCGAGGTATTTCTTGATATTGCTAGTCGCACTGGTCAATTTTTTAATCACGCGCTCATTTGTCTTAAGTGAAGCTTTGAAGTAGACGATGGTCTTTTCCAACTCCATGAGTTCAATCAATTCTTCGTTTCGAGTAGATTTATGAAGTTGGCTCTCAATCTGCTCACTCTTACGTTCAATCGAACGGAGGGCAGTTAGGTAAATCTCCGCATTGCGGTATAGGATTTGGAAGATGAAGCGCGAACGCATGAAGGTATAGAAATTTCGAAGCCTACGATTGATAAAGACATCAAGAAGTGGTAGAGGCTCCAAACAAGTGGTAATAATAGCCTCTTCTGTGAGGATAATCCCCAAGGGAATGGTCACGTAGTAGGTCTGGTTGTTTCTTTCCTCTGTGATTGGGACGTCTACGATAATCAAGGTGTACTCATCTTCGATGGTGATACGTGACATCTCTTCCGCATCGAGCGGTGCACGGAGATCGGCGATATCAATATCAAAGGCCGAGGCGATTTCCATCGATTCGCTTTGAGTAGGATTGACGAGATTGATCCAAGTGCCCGGCTGGAGCGTATCGATCTCTTTAAATTCAGTTGTTGTTGAGAGAAAGACTTGTTTCATATCTCCTATCCTTTCCTAATCTAATCCGTGTTTCAGTGATTTTTGACACCGTACTATTATACTACAAAATCGGCTTTTTTGGTAATAGAATTTCACTTTTTTTGGTATAATGGAAAGCAACAATGAACTAGAAAGAAGTAATATGCAAGATAAGATTGTCATCCATGGGGCACGCGCCCATAATTTAAAAAATATAGATGTGGAAATTCCGCGTGACAAGCTAGTTGTGGTGACGGGACTATCTGGATCTGGAAAGTCTAGTTTAGCCTTTGATACCCTTTATGCAGAAGGGCAACGTCGCTACGTTGAAAGTCTGTCAGCCTATGCTCGTCAGTTCTTGGGCAATATGGAAAAGCCAGATGTGGACTCTATCGACGGTCTCAGCCCTGCCATTTCCATTGACCAGAAAACGACCAGTAAAAATCCACGTTCGACGGTTGGGACAACGACGGAAATCAACGACTACCTACGTCTCCTCTATGCTCGTGTAGGAACACCCTACTGTATCAATGGACATGGGGCTATCAAGGCTTCGTCTGTAGAGCAGATTGTGGACAAGGTTTTGGAATTGCCAGAGCGCCAGCGTCTGCAGATTTTGGCTCCTGTTATTCGAAAGAAAAAAGGGCAACACAAGACGCTGATTGAAAAAATTCAAAAGGATGGTTACGTACGTGTCCGTGTCGATGGGGTTGTCTATGATGTGACCGAAGTTCCTGAACTTGAAAAGAATAAGCAACACAACATTGACGTGGTGGTGGACCGTATCATCATCAAGGATGGTATCCGTAGTCGTCTTTTTGACTCTATCGAAGCAGCTCTCCGTATCGCTGAAGGATATGTAGTTATTGATACTATGGATGATTCAGAGTTGCTCTTTTCAGAACACTATGCTTGTCCAGTATGTGGATTTACGGTTCCAGAGTTAGAACCCCGTCTCTTCTCCTTCAATGCACCGTTTGGCTCCTGTAGTGAGTGTGATGGTTTGGGAATCAAGCTAGAGGTTGATACGGACTTAGTAGTGCCAGATGCTAGCAAAACTCTTCGTGAAGGAGCCTTAGCACCTTGGAACCCTATCTCTTCTAACTATTATCCAAATATGCTGGAACAAGCCATGACGGCCTTTGGAGTGAATATGGATAAGCCTTTTGAGGATTTGTCTGAGGCGGATAAACATCTCATATTCTATGGTTCAGATGGGAAAGAATTCCATTTCCACTATGAGAATGAATTCGGCGGAGTTCGTGATATCGACATTCCATTTGAAGGAGTGCTTGGAAATATCAATCGCCGTTACCATGAAACCAATAGCGACTACACTCGCACTCAGATGCGCCTTTATATGAATGAGCTAACTTGTGGCACTTGTCATGGTTATCGTCTCAATGACCAAGCCTTATCTGTTCGAGTAGGGGGAGAGAAAGGACTCCATATCGGAGAAATTTCAGACCTCTCCATCGCAGACCATTTGGAAGTTATTGACCAATTAACTCTATCTGAAAATGAAGCTATTATCGCTCGTCCTATCCTGAAGGAAATCAAGGACCGCTTGACTTTCCTCAATAACGTGGGCCTTAACTATTTAACGTTATCCCGCTCGGCAGGAACCCTATCAGGTGGGGAGAGCCAACGTATTCGCTTGGCGACCCAGATTGGTTCTAACCTATCAGGTGTCCTCTATATTTTGGATGAGCCGTCCATCGGTCTTCACCAGAGGGACAATGACCGTTTGATTGCCAGTCTGAAAAAGATGCGTGACTTGGGTAACACTCTCATCGTGGTAGAACACGATGAAGATACTATGCGAGAAGCTGATTATCTGATTGACGTCGGTCCTGGAGCGGGTGTCTTTGGTGGAGAAATTGTTGCGGCGGGAACGCCTAAGCAGGTAGCTCGCAACAGTAAGTCCATTACAGGACAGTATCTGTCAGGTAAACGTGCAATTCCAGTACCAGAAGAGCGTCGTGTCGGTAATGGTCGTTTTATCGAAGTGACGGGAGCGCGTGAAAACAACCTACAAAATATCACTGCTCGCTTCCCTCTCGGAAAATTCATTGCGGTGACAGGGGTGTCGGGTTCAGGGAAATCGACCCTAATCAACAGCATCCTCAAAAAAGCTATTGCTCAAAAACTAAATCGCAATTCAGACAAACCTGGGAAGTTTAAAACCATTACAGGAATCGAGCATATCGACCGTCTGATAGATATTGATCAAAGTCCAATCGGACGGACACCGAGGTCTAATCCTGCGACCTATACAGGTGTCTTTGATGACATTCGAGACCTCTTTGCTCAGACAAATGAAGCCAAGATTCGTGGCTACAAGAAGGGGCGTTTCAGTTTCAACGTCAAGGGTGGGCGTTGTGAGGCCTGCTCGGGTGACGGGATTATCAAAATTGAGATGCACTTCTTGCCAGATGTTTACGTAGCTTGCGAAGTCTGTCATGGGACTCGCTACAACAGTGAAACCCTGGAAGTCCACTACAAGGAAAAGAATATCTCGCAAGTCTTGGATATGACGGTCAACGATGCGGTTGAATTTTTCCAACACATTCCGAAAATTCAACGCAAACTCCAGACTATCAAAGATGTTGGTCTAGGTTATGTGACCTTGGGACAACCAGCTACGACACTTTCTGGAGGGGAGGCGCAGCGTATGAAGCTGGCTAGTGAACTCCACAAGCGCTCGACAGGTAAGTCTTTCTATATTTTAGATGAACCGACAACTGGTTTGCATACTGAGGACATCGCTCGCCTACTCACCGTTTTGTCTCGCTTTGTCGATGATGGAAATACAGTTCTCGTGATCGAGCACAATCTGGATGTCATCAAAACAGCAGACCATATTATCGACTTAGGACCAGAAGGTGGTGTCGGTGGCGGAACTATTATCGCAACAGGAACACCAGAGGAAGTAGCTGCCAATGAAGCTAGCTATACAGGACAGTATTTGAAAGGAAAGTTACATCATGAATAAACGTGTGCAAGCATTTTTAGATAAAATGCAAGAAAAAGAACTAGATGGAATCATTATCAATAACCTTAAAAATGTCTACTATTTGACAGGATTTTGGGGTTCAAATGGGACAGTCTTTATCAGTCGTGACCGTCAAGTCTTGGTGACAGATGCCCGCTATATCATTGCAGCCAAACAAGAAGTAACTGGTTTTGAGATTTTTGCAGAACGTGATGAGTTGGCAACTATCGCAAAGATTGCAAAAGATATGGGCCTTTCTCGTATCGGTTTTGAAGATGAGATTTCAGTTTCTTATTACCATCGCATGCAAACCGCCTTTGAAGGTTTGGAATTTCTTCCTCAGACTCAGTTTGTTGAAGCGCTTCGTATGATTAAGGATGAGACAGAAATTGCGACTATTCGTAAGGCTTGTTCCATCTCAGACCAAGCTTTCCACGATGCTCTTGACTTTATCAAGCCAGGTAAGACAGAAATTGAAATTGCCAACTTCCTGGACTTCCGTATGCGTGAATTAGGCGCTGCTGGTTTGTCTTTTGACACGATTCTAGCGAGTGGGATCAACTCTTCTAAACCTCATGCTCACCCAATGCATAAGCCAGTAAAACTAGGTGAAGCTATTACTATGGACTTCGGTTGCCTTTACGACCACTATGTCAGTGATATGACTCGTACTATCTACCTAGGTCATGTCAGTGACGAACAAGCAGAAATTTACAACACTGTTTTGAAGGCTAACCAAGCTCTGATTGACCAAGCTAAGGATGGCTTAGGTTTCCGTGATTTTGATAAAATCCCTCGTGATATTATTGTAGAAGCAAGCTATGGAGAATACTTTACTCACGGTATCGGGCACGGTATCGGACTTGATATCCACGAAGAACCTTACTTTAGCCAAACTTCCAAAGAGGTTATCAAAACTGGTATGGTCTTGACTGATGAACCGGGTATTTATATTGAAGGTAAATACGGGGTTCGTATCGAAGATGATATCTTGATTACAGATACAGGTTGTGAGTTATTAACCCTTGCTCCAAAAGAATTAATCGTAATCTAAGAAAAATGAGATAAATCGTTGACTTTTACTAGTTAAAGGTTTATACTGAAAGGCGAAAACGGTAGGTGAGGCTACCATAGGGATACGGATGACTACCGCAAAGCAGTGGAGACACTACTCGTTGGTCAACAGTCCTGGTCGCGAAGGTCAAGACTAAGCTCATTACATCGCCCTATGGAGTTAAAGCTTGAACGAAAACAGATAATAAGTTTTTTAGTCCTACCATTTTATGGCAGGACTTTCTGCTGTTTTAGAACAAAGAAAGGAGACAAACGATGCAAATTGACGATCATCCAGAACCGCACATACACAGCCAATCGCTGATTTGTGTCGTTTTGTCCTTATAAAGTGATTGGTCCCTGTGTATGAAATTACCATTCATACAGATAGGAGAAACCAATGAAAACTACAAAAGAAAGATTAGCAGCAGCTATTCAAACTCCATTTAAAGAGAGTCTAGCTTTTTACCATACAAGTCTAAAAGGCTTAGATTCAGAACAAGTCGAAGAAAACCGTGACTTATATGGTGAAAACACCATCACCAAGGGTCAAGAGGATTCTATCTTTAAAAAGATTTATGAGTCCATTATCAATCCTTTCACAATCATTTTGCTTGTGATTGCCTTTATCTCTCTCGTTACAAATGTCTGGCTTGCCAAACCTGGCCAAGAGGACCCAACAACATCTATCATTATCGTTGTCTTGGTTTTGATTTCAGGAGGCATCCGTTTTGTCCAAGAATTGCGGAGCGACAAGGCAACAACCAACCTTTCAAAAATGATTGTCAATACTGCAACTGTTATTCGTGATGGTCTTGAACAAGAGTTACCAATCGATGAGTTGGTTGTAGGAGATCTCGTGAAATTGAGTGCGGGAGATATGATTCCTGCAGATGTTATCTTGTTTGAATCCCGCGACTTTTTTGTTCAACAGTCAGGTTTGACTGGAGAAAGTGATGCAGTTGAAAAGCTTGCTTTAAATAAAGCCACTAGTCAAAATATAGAGAGTCTTTTAGAAGCAGAATCTTTGGCATTCATGGGGACAAACGTTATTTCGGGAAGTGCTACAGCTATGGTTCTGGCAGTTGGTGATGACACCATGATGGGAGCCATTGAGCAGACTCTCAACACCTACGATGAACCAACTTCTTTTGAACGTGAAATGAACAGCATTTCTTGGCTCTTGATCCGCTTGATGCTTGTCATGGTTCCAATCGTGTTTTTCGCAAATGGTTTGACCGATGGAGACTGGCTAGAGGCTGGAGTATTTGCCTTGAGCGTCGGTGTCGGACTTACACCAGAAATGCTTCCGATGATTATCACAGCTAGCTTGGCCAAAGGTTCCATTATCATGGCCAAGGAAAAAGTGGTCATCAAAAAACTTAATGCTATTCAAGACTTAGGAGCAATTGATATCCTATGTACGGACAAAACTGGAACTCTAACGCAAGATGAGATTGTCTTAGAATACCCTTTGGATATCCATGGTGATTTGGATATGGCAGTCTTAAGAAGAGCTTATCTAAATTCACATTTCCAAACAGGTTTGAAAAACTTGATGGACCGTGCCATTATCAGTAGAACCGAAAAAGAAGCTAAAGAACACGTTATTCTACAAGATTTGGATAAAATCTTCCAAAAGATTGATGAACTGCCTTTTGACTTTGAACGTAGACGCATGAGTGTCATCGTCAAAGACGATAGCAATGTCGTTAGCATGGTTACCAAAGGTGCTTTGGAAGAAATGTTGACCATTTCGACTCATGTGGAATATCGCGGAGAAATCATTCCCCTAACTGAAGACATTCGCCAAGAAGTACTGGCAGAGGTTGGTCAATTAAACCGTCAAGGTTTGCGTGTTTTAGGTGTTGGCTACAAGTCAGGTCTACGAGAAGATTATGCCTATGCTGTGACTGATGAAAGTGACATGATCCTTACAGGTTACCTTGCCTTCTTGGATCCGCCAAAACCATCTGCAGCACCCGCTATTCAAGCTCTGCTTGAGCATGGTGTCAAAACAAAAATTTTAACTGGGGATAACGAAAAAGTAACCCAAGCCATTTGTGAAAAGGTTGGTTTGGACGTTGAGCATATGCTCTTAGGGGCTGACATTGACCAAATGACAGATCAAGAATTGGCAGAAGCGGTTGAAAGTGTAACAGTATTTGCTAAATTGTCTCCTGACCAAAAAGCGCGTATCATTTTACAGTTAAAGAAAAATGGTCATGCCGTTGGTTATATGGGAGATGGGATCAACGACGCTCCATCCATGAAGGTGGCAGATGTCGGTATTTCTGTAGATACAGCGGTAGACATCGCCAAAGAAACAGCGGATGTTATTTTGCTAGACAAGGATCTCATGGTTCTTGAAACTGGTATCGTTGAGGGCCGTAAGGTCTACGCCAACATGACCAAGTACATCAAGATGACCGTCAGTTCAAACTTTGGGAATATCTTCTCACTCCTTGTTGCGAGTATTTTCTTGCCATTTCTACCAATGGCCCCTGTTCATCTCATTGTCCTAAACCTAGTCTATGATTTGTCTTGTGTGGCATTGCCATTTGATAATGTGGATCAAGACTTCCTTAAACAACCCCATACATGGGAAGCAAAATCCATTACGCGATTTATGGTTTGGATGGGCCCAATATCATCTATCTTTGATATTTTGACCTTTATCTTCCTCTACTTTATCATTGTTCCTTTGGTAACAGGTCATCACTATGTTCATGGGTCAGAATCTGCCCTTCAGTTTATTATCTTGTTCCAAACAGGATGGTTCATCGAATCTATGTGGTCTCAAACCATGGTCATCCATATGCTTCGTACAGCAAAAGTTCCTTTTGTACAAAGCAGACCAGCTTGGCTTGTGATTTTGATGACTTTGGTTGCAGCCTTTTTCGTAACCAGCCTACCTTATGGACCACTGGTAAATATTCTTCGTCTAGCACCCTTAGGATTTCCTTACTTCTTGTTCTTAATCTGTATTATTTTCTTGTATATGTTTAGCGTTACAGTTATTAAGAAATTTTACATTAAGAAGTATAAAGAATGGTTATAGTCCGTGTTTTGTCAAGAAAAAAGTTCAAAAATTGCCAAAAAAGTTAAAATTTTTTAAAAATAGGTCGCAAGTCCGATGTTTTTTATGGTATAATAGTCTAAACTGATAGTAACATGTAGCGAAAGGGGTAGGTACATGATCAAAATTTATACAGTCTCAAGTTGTACTAGCTGTAAAAAAGCGAAGACCTGGCTCAATGCCCACCAGTTAAGTTATAAAGAACAAAACCTCGGTAAGGAAGGAATCACGAGAGAAGAACTACTTGATATTTTGACAAAAACAGACAATGGAATTGCAAGTATCGTATCATCGAAAAATCGTTATGCAAAGGCTCTTGGTGTTGATATCGAAGATTTGAGTGTCAATGAAGTGCTCAACCTAATCATGGAAACACCACGTATCTTGAAAAGTCCGATTCTTGTAGATGAGAAACGCCTACAGGTTGGCTATAAAGAAGACGATATCCGTGCCTTTTTGCCACGCTCTGTCCGTAATGTGGAAAATGCAGAAGCGCGTTTACGTGCGGCTCTATAAAACATCAAGGCTGGGAGTGACTCCTGGCCTTCTCTAATATTTAAATTGGATAACATGTGAGGATTTATGAAAAAGTTAGTCATTGGAACATTCGCAGCACTATTTTTGCTCGTTGGATGTGGTCAGAAAAAAGAAACAGCAGCTTCAACTACTGAGAGTTCTCAAGAAGCCCTACAGTCTACCTTGCCCGTATTAGAAAATGCAACCAAGAATACAGTTGTTACTAAGACCTTGGTTTTGCCAGCTGATGAGAGTGGTGCTCAGCAAACTCAAATCATTACCTACAAAGGCAATCAATTCTTAAGTTTGACCATTCAGCAAAAGCGTCCTGTATCAGAAGATTTAAAAAATTATATTTCTGAGCGAGGATTAGATGAAGCTAAAAAAGCTCTTAAAGAAGCTGAGGACAAGGATGAGTCTGTTCAAGCGGCTCGAAAAATTTCAGGATTTACCATCGAAACGACTCTTTTAAATGAGAAAGAGATGGAAACCAAGACTAGCTATGATTTCCAAACACTGGATCTCAAAAAAGCAAGTGAAAACGAATACTTGAAGAATGTTGGACTGGAAAATCTATTGAAAAACGAACCAGAGGACTATATTGCTAATCGTGTTGCAAATGGGGCAACAATCCAGTAAAAAGTCAGAGAAAATCAGCAGAATCAGACTGTGTGATTTGTAGAACGACCGCGAATGTGCTATAATAGTACTATTCTAAGGAAAGAGGGTGTTAGAATGGGATTTACTGAAGAAACCGTACGTTTTAAATTGGACGATTCCAATAAAAAAGAAATCAGTGAAACATTGACAGATGTCTATGCTTCTTTGAATGAAAAGGGCTATAACCCTATTAACCAGATCGTGGGCTATGTTCTCAGTGGAGACCCAGCTTACGTTCCTCGTTATAACAATGCACGAAATCAAATCCGTAAGTATGAGCGAGATGAAATCGTTGAAGAATTGGTTCGCTACTACCTTAAAGGACAAGGAGTCGATCTATAATCTATGAGAATTATGGGATTGGACGTTGGTTCCAAAACGGTAGGAGTAGCGATTAGCGATCCGTTAGGTTTTACGGCACAAGGGCTTGAAATCATCCAAATCAATGAAGATCAAGGTCAGTTTGGTTTTGAACGCCTCAAGGAACTCGTTGAAACCTATAAGGTAGACCGTTTTGTTGTTGGTTTGCCTAAAAACATGAACAATACCAGCGGACCGCGCGTGGAAGCCAGTCAAGCCTATGGAGCCAAACTAGAAGAACTCTTTGGTCTACCAGTAGAGTATCAAGATGAACGCCTAACTACGGTCGCTGCAGAGCGTATGTTGATTGAGCAAGCGGATATTAGTCGTAATAAACGTAAAAAAGTTATTGATAAACTAGCTGCTCAATTGATTTTGCAAAATTATTTAGATAGAAAATTTTAAGACAGAGGAGAAACTATGTCACACGATCACAACCACGATCACGAAGAACGTGAACTTATTACACTTGTAGATGAGCAAGGAAACGAAACTTTGTTTGAAATCCTTTTGACTATTGACGGAAAAGAAGAATTTGGTAAAAACTATGTCCTTCTTGTACCAGTTAATGCAGAAGAAGATGAAAACGGTGAAGTTGAAATCCAAGCATACTCATTCATCGAAAATGAAGATGGAACAGAAGGCGAATTGCAACCAATCCCTGAAGATTCAGAAGATGAATGGAACATGATTGAAGAAGTCTTCAACAGCTTTATGGAGGAGTAAAAACATCCGGGGGATGTTTTTACTCCTGCTTCTAGAAATAAGAAAAAGCAGGAACGTCCGGGGAACATTTTTACCCTTACGCTAAAAATAAAGACCGTAAGTAAGTCTGGGAGACTGTATCAGCCCAACTCCCAGAAACTGGAGAGAGTTGGAACATCCGGGGGATGTTTTTACCCCTGCTTCTAGAAATAAGAAAAAGCAGGA
>NZ_KV795008.1:110937-181005 GCF_001808865.1 Streptococcus sp. HMSC061D10
GACCGTAAGTAAGTCTGGGAGACTGTATCACCCCAACTCCCAGAAACTAGATAGAGTTGGAACATCCGGGGGATGTTTTTAGCCCTGCTTCTAGAAATAAGAAAAAGCAGGAACGTCCAGTGGACGTTTTTAGCCCGTATTGAAATAAAATATAGCTAAGTACTAGCTAATTCAATGAAAAGCGAAGAGAATCTTCGCTTTTTTGTTAAGGATTAAGGAGATTAAGCGTGTTTGAAGTAGAAAAATGGCTTCATAGTCGAATCGGTTTGAATTTCAGATCAGGTTTGGGGCGGATGCAGAGAGCGGTAGACTTGCTGGGGAACCCTGAGCAAGCCTATCCTATTATCCATGTGACAGGGACAAATGGAAAGGGTTCAACCATCGCCTTTATGAGAGAGCTCTTTCTTTCTCATGGTAAGAAGGTGGGGACCTTTACTTCGCCCCACATTGTTAGCATCCATGATCGGATTTGTATCAATGGTCAACCCATATCGGACGCAGACTTTATCCGTTTGGCAAATCAAGTTAAGGAAATGGAGCAAAGACTTCTAGAGACACATGATCAATTGTCTTTTTTTGAATTGTTAACAGTGATTGCTTTGCTTTATTTTAAAGAACAAGGGGTGGATCTAGTTCTATTAGAAGTTGGGATTGGTGGACTTCTTGATACCACTAATGTGGTGACTGGAGAGATTGCAGTTATTACATCAATCGGCCTAGATCACCAGGAGACCTTGGGCAATAGTCTGGAAGAAATCGCTGAACAGAAAGCAGGAATTTTTAAGCCAGAAAGAGTAGCAGTGATTGCAAACTTAGCTCCTGAAGCCCAGCTCGTTTGTCAAAAGATAGCAGAAGATTTAGATGTAACTCTCTACCAAGCTGACCGAGATTTTTCTTTCAAATCAGGAGATTTTTCTTCTTCTCTAGCGGATTTGACCCAATTAAAACTAGGATTGGAAGGAGCTTATCAAGAGGAAAATGCCGCCCTTGCTTTGCAGGCATTTCTGTTGTTTATGACAGGGAGAGGTGAAAAGGTCAATGAGAAAGCTGTCCGACGTGCTCTGAAAACAACCAGTTGGGCTGGGCGTCTAGAAGCTGTTACGGAGCACATTTATCTAGATGGTGCCCACAATTTACCGGCCTTGGAGCGGTTAGTTGAATTTATCCAGGAAAAAATTCAGCAAGGTTATCAACCTCAAATCCTTTTTGGAGCTTTAAAGCGTAAAGATTACAGTGGCATGCTTGGTTATCTGACCGATCATTTGCCTGATACAGCTCTCTATGTGACGAGTTTTGACTATCAGGGATCTTTGGAGGAGAAAGATTTGAGTGACTATCATAGAGTTGCTTCCTATCGAGACTTTATAGATGATTTTGAAAAGTCTGCAGGTGAGAAAGACTTACTGTTTGTTACAGGTTCCCTCTATTTTATATCTGAAGTTCGTGCCTACCTTATAAAAACATAGTTGCTTGATTGACCTTGTTTCCTTTATTTGATATAGTATAAGTAGAATAGTTCTGCAGTTTTTCTGCCTTTAGCTCCTGAAAGAAAGGAGACATTATGTCACTAAAAAAATTTACACTTTCTCTTGCTACTGTAGCAAGTCTTAGTCTTTTAGCTGCTTGTTCGTCAACAACGAAGCCGGCGCCGTCATCCCAAGCAAGCACTAGCTCTGAAGTGAGCACTAGTCAAGTATCAGAAACCAGTGCTTCTAGTTCTACTACTAGTGTAAAGACTGACGCAACTACTAATATAGATGGGACCTACAAGGGACAAGACGAGGGTGATAGCATTACTCTTGTAGTCACTGGAAATACCGGAACGTGGACAGAAGTTGAAGCGAACGGAGATAAAGAGGTGAAGAAGGTGACCTTCGAACCAGAAAATCAGAGAGTCTTTATTGGAGACGATATCAAGATTTATGTGGCAGAAGAGAACCAGATTATTATCGATGACATGGACCGTGAGGCTTCAGATCGTATCGTTTTAAAGAAATAGACATCATTTGTTGGGATTTGGATCTGTAAAAGACGGATTCAAATCCTTTTTTCATTAACTTTGAGCTCAAAAAAATTCCATACTCTTAAGATAGCTAATATCTACCCCAAAAGTATAGAATGAGTGAAATTAAAGAAATCGTTCCTGTAAAAAGTGAGCGACACCATCTTCTTCGTTGGTCAATGGTAATTGCTCGTCTGCGAAAGGTAACAGAGCAGGATTTGCGTTTTTCATAGCATAGCCTTTACTTGCGAAAGAAAGCATTTCTTGGTCATTGTGTTCGTCACCAAAGGCAATCAAATTCTGTTTGTCTATATTCATGACCTTGAGAAGATATTCGAGGGCAAAGGCCTTGTGAACTCCTTTGGGAGTACATTCGAGAATGTTCAAAGGGCCACCCCAAGTGTTAATATTGAGTTGGTGCTTGTAGAAGCTGTTCATCTCTTCAGCTAGTGCATATTTATCATCTGCCCTAGTTTGTAATAAAATACAGTTAGGCCCCTTGGTCACTAAATCAGACTGGAATTGGTTTTCAGGGCGAAAGTTTTCAACACCAAATAATTTAGGGTTGGCAATTTCTTTGTCTGGAGCCGTAATGTAAAACTTTTTACGGTATTCACCTGCTATAAAGTCTGCCTCAATCTCCTCTTTTCGTTTCACGATATCCAAAAGGTATTTTTTGTCCACAGTCAGACACTTTTCATGTTTCCAAGTCTTACCTGGCAGATGAGTGAGTGAACCGTTGAAGTTAATCATAGGGGTTTCAAGTTCAAGTTGATCATAAAAATCTTTGGCCATACGGTAAGGGCGACCAGTTGCGATAACAACTTGGTGGCCTTTTTTAGAGATTTTCTTAATCGTTTCAATAGTAAAATCAGAAAGTTTGCTTTCAGAGTTGAGCAAGGTTCCGTCCAAATCAACGGCAATCATTTTTTTAGTCATAAAATCCTCCCGAATCTAGTTTCAGATAAGATGTTTTCTATTATATCAGAAAGTGACTAGAAAAGCTGATAATAAGCGAAAATAGAGACAATAATATCTCATAAGAATTTTTAAAATTAGAAAAAACATCTTGAAAAGATGAATGATTGGTGATATAATGGTAGTATTGTTCGTAAAATGACAAAGGAGATTAAAAATGGACAAACTATTTAAACTAAAAGAGCACGGGACAGACGTCCGTACAGAGGTTCTTGCTGGTTTAACAACTTTCTTTGCAATGAGTTATATTCTCTTTGTAAACCCTCAAATGCTTTCACAAACAGGAATGCCTGTTCAAGGTGTGTTTTTGGCTACAATCATTGGTTCTGTTGTGGGGACTTTGATGATGGCCTTCTATGCTAACTTACCATACGCGCAAGCTCCAGGTATGGGACTCAATGCCTTCTTCACATTTACCGTCGTATTTGGGATGGGTTATAAATGGCAAGAAGCTCTTGGGATGGTCTTCATTTGTGGGATTATTTCATTGATTATTACATTGACCAATGTTCGTAAAATGATCATTGAGTCTATTCCTACAACTCTTCGTTCAGCGATTTCAGCTGGTATTGGGGTTTTCCTTGCTTATGTTGGGATTAAGAATGCTGGTCTCTTGAAATTCTCGATTGACCCAGGTACCTATACAGTAGCAGGTGAAGGAGCAGATAAGGCTCAAGCAGCACTTACTGCAAACTCAGCAGCTGTTCCAGGATTGGTAGACTTCAACACTCCAGCTGTCTTGGTAGCTCTTGCAGGTCTTGCCATTACTATCTTCTTCGTTGTTAAGGGGATCAAAGGCGGTATCATCCTTTCTATTTTGACAACGACAGTTCTTGCGATTGCTGTTGGTCTTGTTGATTTGTCTAACATTGACTTTGCAAGCAACAATCTTTCATCAGCGATTAACGATTTGGGAACTTTGTTCGGTGCAGGTCTTGGATCAGAAGGTTTGGGATCTTTGGTTTCAAATACTTCTCGTTTACCAGAAACTTTGATGGCTATTCTTGCCTTCTCATTGACTGATATTTTTGATACAATCGGTACTCTTATCGGTACAGGTGAAAAAGTTGGTATCGTTGCAACAAACGGTGAAAACCATGAGTCAGATAAATTGGATAAGGCTCTTTACTCTGACTTGGTAGCGACTTCAGTTGGTGCCATTGCTGGTACTTCAAACGTTACAACTTATATCGAATCAGCAGCAGGTATCGGTGCTGGTGGACGTACTGGTTTGACAGCATTAGTAGTTGCTATCTGTTTTGCCTTATCTAGCTTCTTTAGCCCACTTCTTGCTATTGTACCTTCAGCAGCGACAGCACCAATTTTGATTATTGTCGGAATCATGATGCTCTCTAACTTGAAAAACATTCCTTGGGATGATATGGCTGAAGCTGTTCCAGCTTTCTTCACATCTATCTTTATGGGATTCAGCTACTCAATTACACAAGGGATTGCCGTTGGTTTCTTAACTTATACTTTGACGAAGGTTGTCAAAGGTCAAGTGAAAGATGTGCATGTCATGATTTGGATTTTGGATGCCTTGTTTATCTTGAACTACATCAGTATGGCTCTTAACTAATGACAAAAACTAAAAAAAGAGGGGAGTCTCCCCTTTTTTTGTTGATGGAAATATCACAAAATAAAACTTTTTGGTATAATAAGTACATGTACACAAAAAATGAAGATGAGTTGATTGCACTTGGGGAAAAGCTAGGGCACTTGTTAGAAAAAAATGATGTATTGATTTTGACTGGTGAGTTAGGTGCTGGGAAAACAACACTAACAAAGGGTCTGGCTAAAGGATTGGACATTCATCAAATGATTAAGAGTCCTACTTATACCATTGTTCGAGAATATGAAGGACGTCTACCTCTGTATCACTTAGATGTTTATCGTATCGAAGGGGATGCAGATTCTATCGATTTGGACGAATTTCTTTTTGGTTCAGGTGTAACGGTTATTGAGTGGGGACATCTATTGGGTGAGGATCTCCCTTCAGATTATCTGGAGTTAGAAATCCTAAAAAAAGATGAGGGGCGAGAATTGCTCTTTCATGCTCATGGTCAAAGGGCAACAGAACTTTTGAAAGGATTGACGGATGGAGTATGATCTTTTAATCCGTGAAGCGGAAACCCAGGATGCTTCAGAAGTCATTGCTCTCTTAGATCAGATTGGTCAAGAGTCTAATTTTACCAGTCTGGATGAAAATGGGATTGCAATGACTGAGTCTGAGATGCAACATTTTTTGGACAAGCAGGCCAAGTCGTATAATCAAATTACCCTACTCGCTTTTTTGAATGATGAGTTAGTAGGAATCATCAATACAACAGCTGATCAACGTCCGCGAGTCCGTCATATTGGAGATGTCTTTTTAGGAATAAAAAAAGCTTACTGGGGAAATGGTCTCGGTAGTATCTTGATGGAAGAAACTATTGAATGGGCCAAATCAAGTGGTAGTATTCGACGGTTACAATTGACAGTTCAAAAAAGAAATCTTGCTGCGGTGCATCTGTATGAAAAAATGGGTTTTATCATAGAAGGATTACAGGAACGTGGCGCTTGTATAGAAGGAGGAGAGTTTCTAGATGTTTACCTGATGGGTCAACTGATAGATGAATAAAAGTATGGCAAAAAAGATAATCGGAATGTTTTTAGGCTTTGTTCTTGTGACAGTACTTGGTGTGGGAGCTTATGCCTATACGATCTACCAACAGAGTACACAGACTTTGGCTAAAACCTATAAAAAAATCGGTGAAGAAACCAAGGTCATTGAAGCGACCGAACCTCTGACGATTTTGCTTATGGGCGTGGACACAGGGAATGTTGAACGTACAGATCCATGGGCGGGTAATAGTGATTCGATGATTTTGGTCACAGTGAATCCTAAAACTAAGAAGACAGTCATGATGAGTTTGGAGCGTGATATTCTCACACAAATCCAGCAACCAGATGGTAGTGTAATAGAGGCTAAACTCAATGCCGCCTATGCCAATGGTGGAGCAGAGTTATCTATTTCAACGATTCAAAAAATGATGAATATCCATATCGACCGCTATGTGATGGTCAATATGCATGGACTTCAAAGAATGGTTGATGCTGTGGGTGGTATTACAGTGAACAATACTCTAGGTTTCCCAATCTCTATCCAAGATCAGGAACCATTTAATACGATTTCTATCGGTGTTGGCGAACAGAAGCTAAATGGTGAAGAAGCCCTTGTTTATTCACGTATGCGTTATCAGGATCCAGAAGGAGACTATGGTCGTCAAAAACGTCAGCGTGAAGTGATTCAAAAAGTTGTCGAGAAGATTCTTAGTTTGAATAGTGTGAGTCACTATCAAGAGATTCTGAAGGCTCTTAGCGATAATATGCAGACAAATATCGAAATTACAACGACAACGATTCCTCAGTTGATGGGTTATCAAGATTCATTTAAAAATATTGAGTCTCAACAATTGCGTGGAGAGGATGCAATGCTTCAAGGGACATCTTACCAAATCGTGACATCTGAGCATATGTTAGAGATGCAAAATCTTTTACGCCGTTCGCTCGGGCAACCAGAGGTTACGAATTTGGAGACTAATGTAGTCTTGTATGAGAATCTTTATGGTCAGGGTCAGTTGCCTCAATCTACTAGTGTTGCAGTAGAAGAATTAGAATAATAGGAAACTATTCATCAAATCGTAGGAATTATCCTGCGATTTTTTCAAAGAAATCCGAATAGGTAAGTAGGAGGAAAAAATGAAAGCAGAAATTATAGCTGTTGGAACAGAGATTTTGACAGGTCAGATTGTCAATACAAATGCGCAATTCTTGTCTGAAAAGTTGGCTGAAATCGGTGTAGATGTCTATTTTCAGACGGCCGTAGGAGATAATGAGGCTCGTCTCTTATCCTTGTTAGAAATTGCTCAGAATCGCAGTAGTCTAGTTATTTTAACAGGTGGCTTGGGGCCAACGGAAGATGATTTGACCAAGCAAACTTTAGCCCAATTTTTAGGACGTGACTTGACTTTTGATCCTCAGGCTCAGGCTAAGCTGGATGACTTTTTTGCTCACCGACCAGACTATGCTCGAACTCCAAATAATGAACGCCAGGCTCAAATCGTTCAAGGTTCAACTCCATTACCAAACGAAACAGGGCTAGCAGTAGGTGGCATGATTGAAGTGGCTGGGGTAACCTACGTCGTTCTACCAGGACCTCCAAGTGAATTGAAACCTATGGTCTTAAATGAGCTGCTTCCGAGATTGACAACGGGCTCTAAACTCTATTCACGTGTGCTGCGTTTCTTTGGGATTGGCGAGAGCCAGTTAGTAACCATTCTATCAGATTTAATTGACCAGCAGACAGATCCAACCTTAGCACCTTATGCTAAAACTGGGGAAGTGACCCTTCGCTTATCGACCAAGGCTAAGAGTCAAGAAGAAGCGGATCGTGTTCTAGATGCTCTAGAACAAAAAATCCTTGAAAGAGAAACCTTTGAGGGTGTTTCACTTCGAGAAATTTGCTATGGCTATGGGGAAGAAACCAGCTTGGCTAGCCTGGTAGTAGAAGAGTTGAAAAAGCAAAAGAAAACCATCACTGCAGCAGAAAGCTTGACTGCAGGTCTTTTTCAAGCTACTTTGGCAGATTTTTCAGGTGTATCTGCTATTTTTAAAGGTGGTTTTGTGACTTATAGCCTTGAAGAAAAAGCAAAAATGCTTGATATTCCACAGGCTGAATTGGAAAAATATGGAGTTGTATCGGCTTTTACTGCTGAAAAAATGGCTGAACAGGCGCGCATCAAAACCCAGTCAGATTTTGGAATTAGTTTGACAGGAGTGGCTGGACCAGACAGCCTAGAAGGACATCCAGCAGGTACAGTCTTTATCGCTTTGGCACAAGCTTCGGGTACAGAAGTTATCCAGGCAAATATCGCAGGTAGAAGTAGAGCAGATGTGCGAGAAATTGCAGTCCTACATGCCTTTAACCTAGTTCGCAAAGCTTTATTAAGTGCTGGAGATTTGTTATAATAGAAGAAGGTCTTAGGACTATTAGAATATAGGAGAACAAAATGGCGAAAAAACCAACAAAAAAATTAGACGAAATTGGCAAAAAATTTGGTGCTGATCGTGAAAAAGCTTTGAATGATGCCCTTAAATTAATTGAAAAAGACTTTGGTAAGGGATCAATCATGCGCTTGGGTGAACGTGCAGAGCAAAAAGTCCAAGTGATGAGTTCAGGATCTTTGGCTCTGGATATTGCTCTTGGATCAGGTGGTTATCCAAAGGGACGTATCGTTGAAATCTACGGACCAGAGTCATCAGGTAAGACAACAGTAGCCCTTCATGCGGTAGCGCAAGCCCAAAAAGAAGGCGGAATTGCTGCCTTTATCGATGCAGAGCACGCTCTTGATCCTGCCTATGCAGCAGCGCTTGGAGTTAATATCGATGAATTGCTCTTGTCACAACCAGACTCAGGGGAGCAAGGTCTTGAAATTGCTGGGAAATTGATCGATTCAGGTGCGGTTGACCTTGTGGTTATTGACTCAGTTGCAGCTCTTGTACCTCGTGCGGAAATCGATGGTGATATCGGAGATAGCCACGTTGGTCTTCAAGCTCGTATGATGAGCCAGGCTATGCGTAAACTCGGTGCTTCTATCAACAAGACAAAGACAATTGCTATCTTCATCAACCAATTGCGTGAAAAAGTAGGGGTTATGTTTGGTAATCCAGAAACAACTCCTGGTGGACGCGCCCTTAAATTCTACGCTTCTGTCCGTTTGGATGTTCGTGGAAGCACACAAATCAAGGGAACTGGTGACCAAAAAGATACTAGCGTAGGTAAGGAGACCAAGATTAAGGTTGTTAAAAACAAGGTGGCTCCACCATTTAAAGAAGCCTTTGTTGAAATCATGTATGGTGAAGGAATTTCAAGAACTGGTGAGCTTTTGAAGATTGCAAGTGATCTTGACATCATCAAGAAAGCAGGAGCATGGTACTCTTATAAAGACGAAAAGATCGGTCAAGGTTCTGAAAATGCTAAGAAATACTTGGCAGATCACCCAGAAATCTTTGACGAGATTGACCACCAAGTTCGTGTCAAGTTTGGCTTGATTGAAGATGATGCAGTGGCCGATGAAAAAGTTGCACCTGTGGAATCAGAAGTAGCTAATCAAGAAGTGACTCTTGACCTTGGCGATGATCTTGAAATCGAAATTGAAGATTAAAAAGTAAAAGTGGTGGAGGAATCCCCACTTTTTCTGTTATCGTGGACTAATACTCAATGAAAATCAAAGAGCAAACTAGGAAAAGCCGCAGGCTGCTCAAAACACTGTTTTGAGGTTGTGGATGAAACTGACGAAGTCAGTAACCATATATACGACAAGGCGAAGCTGACGTGGTTTGAATTTGATTTTCGAAGAGTATAAAGAACTGAAACAATGAGAGTATATAGTTTGCTAAAACTAGCATCTTCTGATAAAAAGTAGAAAGACTATTGAAAAAGATTTGATTTGATGACAAAATAAATCAAAAGAAAAATTAGTATAAGGAGATTATTATGGAAAAACGTTTAGTTCGTAATGTTCAAGATAAAAAAATTGCTGGTGTTTGTGCAGGTCTTGCTGACTACTTAGATATGGACCAAACATTGGTTCGTGCACTTTGGATCCTCTTCACTTTGTTAGGTGGTTCAGGAGTGCTCGCTTATATCATTCTATGGGTTATTATGCCTGAAGCAGGAACAGAAGCGTAAACTTAGTGCATCTTTATGAGACAAATCATGATAAGAGAGTGGGACAGAAATCGGTAATTCGTTAGAATTCGATTTCGTCGTCCCACCTCCGCACAGTTGAGTAGGGCTGTAAAAGCTGATGAAATCAGCGTAGTAGAGCCCACTCAACCACTGCGTCTTGCTCGACAATCCAAAGACAAATAAGAGGCTGGGACAAAAGTCCTAGCCTCTTATTTGTGATATGCGGTGATAATTTTTTCCAAGTTTTCATCTTATTTCGGAATCACAAAAAATCACCTGTAGTGCAGGTGATTGTATATTGGTTACAGAGAAAATTACAAATCTTTAATGGAGACTCAAGGTTGCCATCCAGACTAGTGTTCACTAAAGCGACGGTACTCGATGTGGAAGTCAAAATAATTTTCTTCTTGTAATTTTTGAAAGATATCACGGTAGGCTTCTTCATCAAAATGGTCACCACGATATAGAATCTCAAAACTAAGACCTTCGTACTCCAAAAAAGCATTGGCTGTTTTGAAGCCGTTTTGTTTATAGAATTCCATGCGAGCTTTTCGCTGTTCGAGGTTATCGCAGTCTTCGTCCAAACGCTCCACTTCAAGAATCATGGTGCGCTGGTAAAAATCAATGAGTTTGTCAATAATTTCTCTCCCGTAGCCATGACTGCGGAGATGGGGCATAATGGCAAAAAAGCTGATGTAGAATGCTTTTTGATTGGCAATAGCAAAAGCGAAGCCAACAAATTCTTCCTCGTTATAAAAAGCGAAAAAGTGAGCGTCATCCCTATCTTGGTAACGTAAAAATTCTTCCAAAGGGACCCTTTCTTCTTCAGGAAAAGCTTCCTTGTTTAATTGGTCAACTTTTTCAAGATCTGGGAATACATCTGTAATTAACTGGCTGGTTAAGGTCATACCTAACCTCCTTTTCTGTCACGATTATACCAAATTGTTAGTTTCTAGGCAACCGCTTTCTTGGGAGTTAGAGGCTAAGTCTGACCTTGTTCCTCTTCTAGAAAGCTGATATAATAGCCTTATGAATAAAAAATCAACGGTGGACTTGATTCATGGTCCTATCCTTCCTTCACTGATTAGTTTTGCTTTACCAATTTTACTATCCAATATCTTTCAGCAACTATACAATACAGCTGATATTTTGATTGTGGGGCGTTTTTTGGGACAAGATTCCTTGGCGGCAGTCGGAGCTACGACAGCCATTTTTGATTTAATTATCGGTTTTGCCCTCGGAGTTGGAAATGGGATGGGAGTTGTTATCGCTCGTCTTTACGGTGCTCGTAATTTCGCTAAGATTAAGGAAGCTGTCGCGGCGACTTGGATTTTGGGTGCCATCCTGAGTGGTCTTGTCATGCTGATGGGATTCTTTGGTCTTTATCCACTTTTGCAGTACCTAGAAACACCTGCAGAAATTCTCCCCCAATCTTATGAATATATTTCCATGATTGTTAGCTGTGTGGGAGTTAGCTTTGCTTACAATCTCTTTGCAGGATTATTACGCTCGATTGGAGATAGCCTTGCGGCTCTTGCTTTTTTAATTTTCTCAGCTATTGTTAATGTGATTCTGGATTTGTATTTTATTACACAACTTCAGTTGGGAGTTCAGTCTGCGGGTCTTGCAACCATTATCTCGCAAGGTTTGTCAGCAATCCTCTGTTATTTCTATATTCGCAAGAGTGTTCCAGAGCTTCTTCCAGGTCTCAAACATTTCAAATGGAATAAGGCTCTCTATGTTGACCTTTTGGAGCAAGGGTTAGCTATGGGCTTGATGGGTTCAATCGTCTCTATCGGAAGCGTCATTTTGCAATCCTCTGTCAATAGTTTTGGAGCAGTTATTATCAGCGCCCAAACGGCAGCTCGCAGAATCATGGCCTTTGCCTTATTGCCGATGACAGCTATTTCAGCTTCCATGACAACTTTTATCTCTCAAAATTTTGGGGCAAAACGTCCCGAACGTATCGTCCAAGGACTTCGTATAGGGAGTTATTTGAGTATGTCTTGGGCAACCTTTGCCTGTGTGTTCCTATTTTTTGCAAGTCCTAGCCTAGTTTCTTTCTTAGCGAGTTCAACAGATGGTTACTTGATTGAAAATGGGACCTTGTACCTACGTATTAGTTCTGTTTTCTATCCATTTTTGAGTCTTTTATTGATTTATAGAAATAGTTTGCAGGGCCTCGGTCAAAAACTCTTGCCCCTCGTATCTAGCTTTATCGAGTTGTTTGGGAAAATTATTTTCGTGGCTTGGATCATCCCTTGGACAGGCTACACAGGTGTTATCCTATGTGAACCGCTACTCTGGCTTGTGATGACTGTTCAACTTTACTTCTCCCTCTCCCAACATCCTTGGATAAAAGAAGGTAAGAAAATCGTGGCAGTCGGTGGAAAATCTTAGCCTGGTTTACAAAAGAAAATCCATTTCCTCTAGTGAAAATCAGCTAGACTTGTGTTATAATAAGAAAGATTAAAATGTGAAAAAAGGAGATTCCTAATGGGACGTAAATGGGCCAATATCGTAGCCAAGAAAACGGCTAAAGATGGAGCTAACTCTAAAGTATATGCAAAATTTGGTGTAGAAATCTATGTAGCAGCTAAAAAAGGTGAACCAGATCCAGAATTAAACACTGCTTTGAAATTCGTTATCGATCGTGCTAAACAAGCGCAAGTGCCAAAACACGTTATTGATAAGGCTATCGATAAAGCGAAAGGAAATACAGACGAAACCTTTACAGAAGGACGTTACGAAGGATTTGGGCCAAATGGTTCAATGTTGATCGTTGATACCTTGACTTCAAACGTTAACCGTACAGCTGCCAATGTCCGTGCTGCTTTTGGTAAAAACGGTGGAAACATGGGAGCTTCAGGTTCTGTATCTTACCTATTTGACAACAAAGGTGTTATCGTCTTTGCAGGTGATGATGCTGATGCCATCTTTGAGCTTTTGCTTGAAGCAGATGTCGATGTAGACGATGTAGAAGCAGAAGAAGGAACAATCACTGTCTACACAGCTCCAACTGACCTTCACAAGGCTATCGTTGCTTTGCGTGAATCTGGTATCGAAGAATTCCAAGTAACAGAACTTGAGATGATTCCTCAATCAGAAGTTGAGTTGTCAGGTGAAGATTTAGAAACATTCGAAAAACTATACAGCGTACTTGAAGACGACGAAGATGTCCAAAAAATCTATACAAACGTAGATGGATTCTAAGAATAAAAATAACCCCTTTGAAAATTCAGTGTTTTCAAGGGGTTTGTTTATCTTGTGATGACAAAAGGGGCAAGAAAGAGATAAAAATCTCTTTTGCCCAAAACGTTATTAGTTATCTATAATCGTCCATAATCCAATGGGTTGTGGAAATATCGTGGTGCTGGGATTTAGAAATCGAGACTTGGTCTACCGATTGCTATTCCCAGCACCTTTTTAGTTATGTTAAATTTTCACTCCAGAATCAGATTGTTCTTTGCGATCTAGTCCGATGGCGAATTTACGGATCAGAAGAAACTGGCCATTTTCTTGTTTTACGAAGGTGAGCACAACTGTCTTAGGATCTGAACTGATGGAGAGATAGGTGATTCTTTTTATTTCATAGTCTCCCATAATTGAATCTGTTTCTGAATCTGGGATTCCGTGTTTCCTGATAATATCTTTGTAGTTGCTGCCTCCCTTCCCGCTATCAGAAGTGTCCCCTTCTACCAAGGCATCGAACTGTTCCTGACTCCAAGTGAAGAATTCGGTATCCTCTTCGTCATCTTCCTCAGCAGTACTACTATCAGGAAGTTCATCATACTCCCCAGCATTAGTTGAAAAAGTGCTGTTTCTATAGGGGTGACTAAAGGTTCTGGCAAAGTCAGTAAAGATATTAGTAGATAGAACTTGAGTTATCAAAACAATGACAATGGAAATAACACCTAAGGTTGTTCCAATAATGGCCAATGTTTTACGGTTTCTAAGATTGAGGACAATGCCAAAAATTCCTAAAATCAAAGAGGCTATGGCAAGGAAAAATGATAGGATGTTTACAATAGGTATCCAAGAACCAAGAAGTGCCAGGGTTCCAAAGATGATGGCAAGGATTCCTAAGATTTTCTGTTCTTTTTGCTTCATTTGTGAATTACTCATTTCTAGTAAACTGGATTTGTGTTCGTGTGAGATAGTGTTTATTATAGATAAAATAAGAGCTGATGTCAATTTATACCGAGATAGTTCTCATAGAAACTTTTTTCTTGACATCTTTTCTGAAAATGATAAAATAGTTCTCATGGAAACTTAATTGTTCTCAAGAGAACTATTTTTATTTAGAAGGGAGATAGCATGGATAAACCGATGTTGGTTTTTAAACGTTTTGGTCACCAGTTACATCTGATGGTACAAAAGGAAGCCAAGCGTTGTGGTATTGAATTTATGGGTGGTCCGCAAGGGCAGGTCATTCGTTTTTTAGATCGTCGTGAGCATGAACAAGAATTAACACTCATCAAGGATATTGAACAAGAATTCAATATTACCAAGTCAGTTGCTAGTAATTTGGTCAAGCGTATGGTGCAAAATGGTTTGGTAGAGTTGGAGGTGAGTCCAAGTGATAAACGGGCGAAATTTGTTCACTTGACCGAAAAATCACGCTCTCAGATGAAACAGATCAAATCATTCTTTGATCGAATGAATCGTAGTTTACTTGATGGTATTTCTGAAGAGAATCTCGCTATTTTTGAAGAAGTCATGGGCCAACTACAAGCAAATGTAGAAAAAATAGGGGGTAAGAATGAAGAAACTCGCTAAGCGTATCACAGGAAAAGAGTGGGGCATGATTCTAATAACTGTTCTCTTTACCTGTTGTTCGGTCTATCTAGAGTTAGAAGTACCGACTTACGTTTCAAAAATAACAGAATTACTCGGAACGCCAGGTACGGAGTTGGGAGACCTTTGGTCGCCAGCAACTAAGATGATGGGTTTGTCATTCTTAGCCTTCCTATCATCTGTAACAGTTGGATTTTTTGCCGCTCGAGTTGCAGCATCCTATACGGCTCATCTACGAAGCGATATTTTTAATCGTGTTTTGGATTACTCCCAGACAGAAATTAAACGTTTTTCAATTCCCAGTCTATTGACTCGGACGACTAATGATATCACGCAGATTCAGATGCTCTTTACCATGGGACTCCAAGTGGTCACTCGTGGTCCTATCATGGCTATTTGGGCCATTGGTAAAATCCTTGGCAAGTCTGAATACTGGATTTGGGCAGTAGTGGTGGCAGTCATTGTCAATGTTCTGATGACAACTGTCTTGATGACTTTGGCCTTTCCTAAACAATCTGTCATCCAAAAATTGACAGATAAACTCAATAGTATCACCCGTGAAAGTTTGACTGGGATTCGGGTTGTTCGTGCTTACAATGCTGAGGAATATCAAGATAAGAAATTCGAAGAAGCCAATGATGAAGTCACACGACTCAATCTCTTTGTCAGTCGCTTAATGGCCATTATGAACCCAATTATGCAGGCAATTTCCAGTGGTTTGATCTTGGCTATTTATTGGATTGGGGCCTATCTCATCAACGATGCTAGTTTGACAGAGCGTCTACCACTATTTAGTGATATGGTGGTCTTTATGTCCTATGCCATGCAAGTCGTAATGGGCTTCTTGCTCATGGGTGCTCTCTTTATCGTCCTTCCTCGTACCTTGGTTTCTGCAGGACGTATCAATCAAGTGCTAGACCTTCATTCCTCTATTGAAAATCCTAGTCACCCACAGATAGCAAACTCTTCTGTAAAAGGTCAAGTGGAATACCGCGACGTAACCTTCCGCTACTCTAAAAACTCAGAAGCAGTAGTGGAACATGTCAGCTTCAAGGCAGAAGCAGGGCAAACCATTGCCTTTATCGGTTCAACTGGTTCTGGTAAATCTACTCTAGTTAACCTCTTACCCCGTTTTTATGATGTGTCAGAGGGAGAAATTCTAGTAGACGGCGTCAATGTTCAGAATTATGACTTAGAAGATTTGCGTAATAAAGTCGGCTATATCCCACAAAAAGCTGTGCTCTTTTCTGGAGATGTTAAGGGCAATCTCGACTTTGGTAAGAGTCAAGAAACGCCACTAAGTGAGACGGCCATGTGGCAAGCTCTGGAATTGGCTCAATCTAAAAACTTTATAGAAGATAAGGAAGCGGGTATAGCTTCAGAAGTAGCTCAAGGCGGGACCAATTTCTCAGGTGGACAGAGACAACGTCTGGCCATTGCACGTGCCTTGGCTCGTAAACCAGAGATTCTCATTTTTGATGATTCATTCTCAGCCTTGGACTACAAGACAGATCGTATCTTGCGTCAAGTATTAGCTGAAAAAACACAATCCATGACCAAGTTAATCGTTGCTCAACGCATTTCAACCATTATGGATGCAGACCTTATCTTAGTATTGGATCAAGGTAAAGTCGTGGGACAAGGCACCCACAAGGAACTTCTTGCAAGCAATGAAGTTTACCAAGAAATTGCCTATTCACAACTATCGAAGGAGGAATTGGAACATGGAAAATAAGAAAATGTCCTTATGGAAACAGTGTAGACCTTTTCTAGCAGGTCTCCAACTTCCCCTACTAATCGCAGTTGTGGTGGCTATATGTTCAAGTATTATCACGGTTTATGGACCGACTAAGATCAAAGAAATTACCAATTTGATTTCAGATGGGTTAATGACAGAGATTGACCTAGAGGCTGTCTCAAGTATTGCTAGCTTTTTGGTTATCCTCTATGTGCTTGGGATTATCCTGAACTATACGCAAGCTTACATTTTTTCAACTAGTATCCAACATTTCTCAAAACGTTTGCGGACAGCTATTGCTGAGAAAATCAATCGCTTGCCACTTGCTTATTTTGACCGTCATTCTCAAGGGGACACCCTTTCTCGTGTGACTAATGACGTTGATACAGCAGCTCAGTCTCTTAACCAAAGCCTTGGGACAGTTCTTTCAGCTGGCTTTTTACTGATTGCTGTTTTGATTACTATGTTTGGTATGAACTGGATTTTGGCATTGGTAACAGTTGTTTCAACCTTTGTTGGTTTTGCGGCTGTTTCAGTCATTATGGCCAAGTCACAAGGTTATTTTAAAGCCCAACAAAACAACCTAGCAGCTGTCAATGGTTATGTGGAAGAAATGTACTCTGGCCACAATGTGGTGACCAGCTATAACGCTGTGGACACCACTAAAGAAACATTCGCAGGATTGAATCAAGACCTACATGATAGTATTTGGAAATCTCAATTTATTTCTGGAATCATGATGCCAGCAATGATCTTTGTTGGGAACTTTAGCTATGTTTTGGTGATCATCGTCGGTGCAGTCCTAGCTCTTGAAGGCCATATCAGTATTGGGATTATCGTAGCTTTTATGGTTTATGTTCGTACCTTCTCACAACCCTTATCACAGATTGCCCAAGGGATTACCAGCTTGCAACAAGCTAGTGCAGCTATGACCCGTGTCTTTGAGTTTCTAGGAGAAGCTGAGATGGAAGACGAGTCTCATAAGGAAAGACAATTAACCGACATGAAGGGTCAAGTGGTCTTTGACAGAGTTGCCTTTGGCTATACTCCTGAAAAAACGATCATTCACGACTTTTCAGCGACAGCTCATGCAGGTCAAAAGGTTGCTATTGTTGGACCAACTGGAGCTGGGAAGACGACTATTGTCAACCTCTTGATGAAGTTCTATGAGATTGATAAGGGAAGTATTTGCATCGATGGTGTGGATACCAAGGCTATGAAGCGCTCAGAAGTGCATGATGCCTTTTCAATGGTCCTGCAGGATACATGGCTCTTTGAAGGAACCATTCGTGATAATCTTATCTACAATCAAACTGGTATTAGTGATGAGCGCGTGATTGAAGCTGCCAAAGCAGTAGGAATCCACCACTTTATCACAACCCTACCAGATGGATACGATACTGTTTTAGATGATACAGTGACCTTGTCAGTCGGACAGAAACAGCTCTTAACCATTGCTCGTGCCCTACTCAAAGATTCTCCACTCTTGATTCTGGATGAAGCGACATCTTCAGTCGACACACGTACAGAGGAGTTGATTCAAAAGGCTATGGACCGTTTGATGGAGGGACGCACATCCTTTGTCATCGCCCACCGCTTGTCAACGATCCGCAATGCTGACTTGATTCTGGTCATGAAGGACGGAAACATCATCGAGCAAGGCAATCATGAAGAGCTTATGGCTCAGGGTGGTTTCTATGCTGACCTCTACAATAGTCAATTTACAGAAGACGAAGCAGAAGAATAATAAACCCAAAGAAGGCTTGACGGCCTTCTTTTTCTTCTTTATACTGGTATAATAGAAAGAGGAAAGTATGAGTCAGAAATTATACAATATGAAATTTTCTGCGGTCTATCCAGCCTTGATTGCAAAGGTTGAGCGAAAGGGTGGAAGGGCAGAGTCCGTTCACCAAGTGACCAGTTGGCTGACAGGTTATGAGGTGAGTGACATCCTTGCTTGTCTGGATAGGGACCTTACCTACGGAGATTTTTTTCGACAGGCACCGTCTTATGTACCTGAACGGATGGCGATTACAGGGAAGATTTGTGGTGTTCGTATTGGGGAAATTGACGATCCTCTGATGCAGGAAATCCGCCGTCTGGACAAATTAGTGGACTGGCTTGTCAAGGGGAAAACAGCCCAGCAGGTCCTAGAAAAGTATGAGAAATAAACATGAAAAACTATCAAGAGTGGTACGACAAAAGGAAATCAAGTCTCCTTCAACATCCACAGCTATTACAATTGATGCGAGTTTTTAATCGCATGATGACAGTTCTGATGCCCTTAGCCTACTTGACTTTGTTGGGGACAAGCCTTATGAGCAAGGGCTTGGGGAACGACTTTTACGCTTATATCTTAGTGCCAGCATTGGGTTTTGTTCTATTGACGCTGGTGCGTAAGTGTATTAATCAACCGCGTCCCTATGAAACTTGGGGAATTGTCCCACTATTAGACAAGGACAGCTCTGGGAATTCAATGCCTAGTCGCCACGTCTTTTCAGCAACCATTATTTCCATGGCTTGCCTACATGCAAATCTGCCTGTGGGGTTGGTTTTATTGGTCTTATCAGCTCTTCTCGGTCTTGTGCGGGTCTTAGGAGGCGTTCATTATCCCAAGGATGTTCTGGTTGGCTATGCCTGTGGGCTCATTTGGGGAATTCTTTTCTTTATTTTGTGAAATGCAAAGCAAGTGGGCCTGGCCTCGTAACCACTTACGAGTCAAAAGTGACCACTTGCTTTTTTGCCCTTGTAAAGTCTTATGGGCTTTGGTATAGTAGATGCAGAAAGGAGATAGGATGAAGTTACGAATCGAGATTGATAGTGAATTAACTGAGACAGAGATTGTCATCAAGGCTGCAGCCCTGACAGATGAAATAGCTGATTTGCAACGACTCTTGCAAGAAACCAAGGCTCCTAGGTTGATCTTTTATAAGGGGACGGGTGAGTACTACTTAGACTTGTCAGAAATTCTCTTTTTTGAGACAGAAGGTAGCAAGATTTACGCTCATACCCAGAAAGAAGCCTACGAGGTTCGGCTCAAGCTTTATGAGTTGGAGTCCATTCTGCCCCGCTATTTCAGTCGGGTATCCAAGTCGACCATTGCCAATATCCGGCAGGTTTACTCGGTGGACAAGTCCTTCTCAGGTACAGGAACTATTTCCTTTTATCAGACCCACAAGGAGGTTCACGTGTCACGGCACTACCAATCCCTCCTAAAAGAAAATCTAAGAAACATGAGGTAAGAACATGAAAAAGAAAGTATTTGGTATTGTGTTGCTAGTATTGGCAGCTTTAGTGTTATTGCAGGGGAATTTTGGAATCCCTTCTCTGGGAGGGCACATTTGGCCCTTGATCGGTATTGGATTTTTTGCCTATCAATCAATTGAAGCTTTGCTTCGTCGTCATCTGACATCAGCCTCTTTTACAGCCCTAGTGGCACTCATGATTGCTAATCATTTTTATGACATTTTACCGATTCCCAATCAGTCATTGTTTTGGGCTAGTATTCTAATTGTTCTTGGAGTTAGTTCTTTGACTCACTCCAACAGAACTTGGAATGGTAAAAAATGGTGGTATGACGGTGAAAAGACCATTCTCACAGATAAGGAAGTCGCTTTTGGGACAGGTACATTTTACAAGCAAGACCAAGAATTGGTAGAAGACGAGTTTGAAGTCGGATTTGGGAATGCCAAAATCTATTATGACAATGCAGAGATGTTAGGTGATTTTGCTACTCTGAATATCGAAGTCGGTTTTGGGAATGCAGTTATCTACGTGCCTCAACACTGGAGAGTAGATCTAAAGGTGGAAACTTTTTGTGGTGCTGCCAAGGCAGATGCTCCTGTAGCCCCAACCAGCAAAACTTTGATTATCCGTGGGGACGTTGCTTTTGGGAAATTAGGAGTTGTTTACGTTAAATAAAAAAATCTTCCAATCCCCTTGCCAAAACAGAGAAAGTGTGATAACATAGTACAGTATGTGGTGCTAGCACATCCGCTATATTAGATCTAATAGGAGGAAAACACAAATGGCTAAAGTATGTTACTTTACAGGTCGTAAGACTGTATCAGGAAACAACCGTTCACACGCGATGAACCAAACAAAACGTGCCGTAAAACCAAACCTTCAAAAAGTTACTGTACTTATCGATGGTAAACCTAAAAAAGTTTGGGCTTCAGCTCGTGCTTTGAAATCAGGTAAAGTAGAACGCGTTTAATAAAGAGTAAAAGGCCATCAGGTCTTTTTCTTTTGCTCTAAGCTCAAAAAGTCTCGTCAAAGGAGCAAATATCCGCCGATACAGTATTCTGCTTTTACACTTGGCTTGAAATATGATAAAATAGAGTATCAACTAGTTGAGGTAGAAAAAATGACTGTAAAAATTAATACAAAAGATGGTCAAATCGAACTAACAGATGAAGTGATTGCTACCGTTGTAGGCGGTGCAGCAACTGAGATTTTTGGTGTGGTCGGTATGGCAAGTAAGAAAGCCCTCAAAGATAATTTCCAAGCCCTTCTTGGGAAGGAAAATTATTCTAAAGGTGTCGTTGTAAAAGCGGCCGAAGATGGTAGCATTGCAGTTGATGTATATACCGTGTTGAGCTATGGAACTAAGATTAGTGAAGTCTCAAAAAACATCCAAGAGCGTGTACGTTTTAGTTTGGAAAATCAACTAGGCATCACTGCTCAAACTGTAAATGTCTACATTCAAAATATCAAAGTTGTAGGAGAATAATCGTGTCAAATATTACTACAAGCTTATTTCAAGAAATGGTACAGGCTGCATCTACTCGTTTGAACAAGCAAGCCGAATATGTCAACTCATTGAACGTCTTCCCAGTTCCAGATGGAGATACAGGAACAAATATGGGAATGACTATCGAAAATGGTGCCAAAGAAGTAGCAGACAAACCAGCTTCAACTGTTGGTGAGGCTGCAAGTATCTTGGCTAAAGGTCTTTTGATGGGTGCGCGTGGGAACTCAGGAGTTATCACTTCTCAGCTTTTCCGCGGATTTTCGCAAGCCATCAAAACCAAAGAAGAGTTAACAGGGAAAGACCTAGCTCTTGCCTTCCAATCTGGTGTTGAAGTAGCCTACAAGGCTGTTATGAAGCCAGTTGAAGGAACAATCTTGACTGTATCACGTGGTGCTGCCATCGGTGCTAAGAAAAAAGCAGAGCAGACAGACGATGCCATTGAGGTTATGCGCGCTGCCTTGGAAGGAGCTAAAACAGCCCTTGCTAAGACTCCAGACATGCTTCCAGTCTTGAAGGAAGTTGGCGTTGTGGACTCAGGTGGTCAAGGATTGGTCTTCATCTATGAAGGTTTCCTTTCAGCTCTTACTGGTGAATATAGCGCTTCTGAAGACTTTGTAGCGACTCCAGCTAACATGAGTGAAATGATCAATGCAGAACACCACAAGTCTGTAGCTGGACATGTGGCAACAGAAGACATCACATTTGGTTACTGTACTGAGATCATGGTTGCCCTTAAGCAAGGTCCAACTTATGCTAAAGAATTTGACTATGAAGAATTCCGTAACTACTTGAACGAACTTGGAGATTCTCTACTTGTTGTCAATGATGATGAAATCGTCAAAGTTCACGTCCATACAGAAGATCCAGGTCTTGTCATGCAAGAAGGTCTCAAATATGGTAGCTTGGTCAAGGTTAAAGTAGATAACATGCGTAACCAACACGAAGCACAAGTAGAAAAGGAAGCTCAAGTCAGCAAGCCAGCTGAAGAAAAAGAATACGCTCTTATTGCTGTAGTAGCTGGACAAGGTTTGGCAGATATCTTCCGTGCTCAAGGTGTGGACTATGTCATCGAAGGTGGACAAACCATGAACCCTTCTACAGAAGATTTTGTAAAGGCTGTTGAGAAAGTCAATGCTCGTAACATTATCTTCTTGCCAAACAACAAAAACATCTTCATGGCAGCTCAATCTGCCGCTGAAGTCTTGGAACAACCGGCAGTGGTGGTAGAAGCACGTACTCTTCCTCAAGGATTGACTAGTCTTCTTGCTTTTGATCCAAGCAAGTCTATCGAAGAAAACAAAGACCGTATGACTGCAGCTCTTGCTGATGTGGTCAGCGGTAGTGTAACAACAGCCGTTCGTGACACGACTATCGATGGTCTAGAAATTCATGAAAATGACAATCTTGGTATGGTAGATGGTAAGATCCTCGTATCAAACCCTGATATGCACCAAACCTTGACTGAGACCTTGAAACATATGTTGGATGAAGACAGTGAAATTGTAACCTTCTATATCGGTGAAGATGGAAGTGAAGAATTGGCTAACCAAATCGCCCAAGAAATCACAGAAGAATTCGAAGATGTAGAAGTAGAAATCCACCAAGGTCAACAACCAGTGTATCCATATCTTTTCAGTGTGGAATAAGAATGAAATAGAAAACGAAAGAGGTCGGGAAAAGATTCCCGATCTTTTTGGTTTGCAATGAGTTTTGGACCCAGTAGCTGATAGGTGCTAGAAAATCAATCCAATCTAGTAATTTCTGTTCCATCATTTTTAATGACATTTGTCATATTTCCTCATGACAGAAGCTTCTAGTGATTCTACCTTCAAAGAATTATACTAGATGTATCAAATGGAGGAAGAAAAAATGAAAGATAAAGTAATTGTCGCAATGAGTTTAGTAGCAGCAGGAGTCATGACCTATCTCATGTTTTCTGGATTGGATGAAAACTTCTATCATTTTCCTTGGGAGTTATTTGCAGGTTTCGGAATCATGTCTTGGTTGATCCGAGAAGGTTTGAAATTGGTCTCAGATGTGAAAAAGGAGTTTGAAAAATGAAAAAAGCGATTCTCTTTCTTTTTATTGGACTGTCACTAGTGGTATGGTTGGTAGAAATGTTTACAGGTTGGTTTGATCAAGCCTTCCTTCACCAATTCATCCGTGGTGCCTGGGGGTTAGGATTTATGATTTTTATCGCCTTTCCGATGGGAAAGGAGTGGCTGAAAGGAGAAAATCATGAACATGATTAAGGTAGAAAGCCTAAATAAAAACATCAAGGGCAAGGCTATTTTGAAGGATATTTCCTTTGAGGTAGCTGAAGGTGAATGCGTCGCCTTGATTGGACCCAATGGTGCTGGAAAGACCACACTCTTGGACTGTTTACTTGGAGATAAACTGGTCACAAGCGGTCAAGTATCCATCCAAGGCTTGCCAGTGACGAGTTCTCAGTTAGACTACACAAGATCCTACCTCCCTCAAGAAAATGTCATCGTTCAGAAATTAAAGGTCAAAGAGTTGATTGCTTTCTTTCAAAGCATTTACCCAAATCCCTTGAGCAATCAGGAAATCGATCAACTATTGCAGTTTGACCAGCAACAAAAAGAGCAATTCGCAGAAAAATTGTCAGGTGGGCAAAAGCGACTCTTCTCTTTTGTCTTGACCTTGATTGGCCGACCAAAGCTTGTCTTTTTAGATGAACCAACTGCTGCAATGGATACTTCAACCCGTCAACGCTTTTGGGAAATTGTTCAGGAGCTAAAAGCTAAGGGAGTTACCATTCTCTATTCGTCCCATTATATCGAAGAGGTAGAGCATACAGCGGACCGAATCTTGGTCTTGAATAAGGGAGAGTTGATTCGCGATACAACACCTCTAGCCATGCGCAGTGAAGAGATTGAAAAGCACTTTATCCTTCCTCTAGCATACAAGGAAGTCATTGAGCAGTCTAACTTGGTTGAAAACTGGTCACAAAAACAAGATGCTTTGCAAGTAGTTACACGTGAAGCGGATGCTTTCTGGGAACTGTTAGTTCAGGCAGGATGTAGGATTCAAGAAATTGAAGTCAATAATCGTAGCTTGTTGGATACAATCTTTGAAGAAACACAAAAGGGAGATGACTAAGATGAAACGATGGATCGCACTAAACAAGATAGAATTTCTATTGACCAAACGACAATTAGTCTATTATCTGTTATCCGTTGGGATGCCGACGGCCTTCTATCTATTCTTTTCAGGCATGTACCAGGACACACCAGGTGGACCTGCGAATTTTATGCGCGACTACCTCATCTCCATGACGGCCTTTTCCATGATGTCGACAGCTATGTTTTCATTCCCAGCTGTTTTACATACCGATAAAATCAACAATTGGCAGAAAACATTACGCCATACTCCAGTAAATATGGTAGAATATTATCTATCAAAGATAACAAGTATGATGGTTGATTATTTGGTTTCAATCCTGGTTGTTTTCTCAGTTGGGCGCTTGGTCAGAGGTGTGGATATGCCTCTAGGAAGCTGGATTGGGGCTGCGTTCTTGCTGATAGTAGGAAGTGTAGCTTTTGTAGCGCTTGGATTGACCTTAACACTCTTGCCTTCTAGTCAGCTGATGTCTGTCGTGGGCAATCTTCTCTATCTAGGCTTGGCTGTGTTAGGCGGACTCTGGATGCCCATCTCTTTATTTCCAGACTGGATGCAAGCAATTGGGAAGTGCCTACCAACTTATCAGTTGATGGAGTTGCTCAAGACTTTCTTAAATGAGGCGGGCATCAATTTATCAGCCACAGTTTATCTACTTGTTTTTTCAGCAGTTTTGTTTGGTTTGACCATTTACCTTCAAGGTCATAAGGAGAATTCTTAATGCTTGAAAGACTGAAAAGTATAGACTATATGTATTGGGCCAGTTTGATTTTTATGGTTTTTTCCATCATTCCTGTAGTGACTGGGGAGCTTCCTGTCTGGCATTTATTGATTGATATTCTATTTGTAATGGCGTATTTGGGCGTTTTAATAACTAAGAACCAGCGCCTTTCTTGGCTTTTCTGGGGCATCATGCTAATCTATGTAGCTGGGTATACTGCCTTTGTTGCTGCGAATTATATCTGGTTCTTCTTTTTCCTTTCCAATCTCTTAATTTATCATTTTGGTGTACGTAGTTTAAAATCTTTACATGTCTGGACTTTTCTCCTTACTCAAGTGTTTGTTGTGGGGCAACTGTTGATTATTCAGAGAATCGAAGTTGAGTTTCTATTCTATCTGCTTGGGATTCTTACGTTTGTCGATTTGATGACTTTTGGCTTGGTTCGGATTCGGATTGTGGAGGATTTGAAAGAAGCGCAAGCTAAGCAAAATGCCCAGATAAATCTATTGCTTGCTGAAAATGAACGAAGTCGTATCGGTCAGGATTTGCATGATAGTCTGGGACATACCTTTGCTATGCTGAGTGTCAAGACAGATTTGGCCTTGCAGTTGTTTCAGATGGAGGCTTATCCACAGGTGGAAAAGGAATTAAAAGAAATTCACCAGATCAGCAAGGATTCCATGAATGAAGTGCGAACTATTGTGGAAAATCTGAAGTCACGGACCCTAGCTTCAGAACTTGCAACTGTCAAAAAGATGCTAGAGATTGCTGGAATTGAAGTCCAGATTGAGAATCACTTGGACAAGGCTAGCTTGACCCAGGATGTAGAGTCGACGGCTGCTATGATTTTGCTAGAACTTGCGACCAATATCATCAAGCATGCCAGAGCTAAAAAAGCCTACCTAAAACTGGAACGTACAGATCAGGAATTGGTCCTGACAGTCAGAGATGACGGGAAAGGTTTTGCAACTGTAAAAGGGAATGAACTCCATACAGTCCGAGATCGTGCCTCGGCCTTCTCAGGTCAAGTAGAGCTAGTCAGTTTGAAAGATCCCACAGAAGTGCGCGTGCATCTGTCTTATAAGGAGAGAAAGTAGATGAAAGTATTAGTCGCAGAAGATCAAAGTATGCTTAGAGACGCCATGTGCCAGCTCTTAAGCTTTCAACCAGATGTGGAGACCGTCTTGCAGGCGAAAAATGGGGCTGAAGCTATCGAGGTTTTGGGGAAAGAAACAGTAGATATTGCCATCCTTGACGTCGAAATGCCAGTAAAGACGGGACTAGAAGCGCTCGAGTGGATCAAACAAGAAGTGCCTGAAACCAAGGTGGTTATCGTTACAACCTTTAAACGTCCAGGTTATTTTGAACGAGCGGTCAAAGCAGGAGTCGACGCCTATGTCTTGAAAGAGCGAAGCATCGCCGAACTCATGCAAACCCTGCATACGGTGTTAGAGGGACGCAAGGAATATTCTCCAGAGCTGATGGAAGTCATGATGACCCATCCCAATCCCTTGACCGAGCAAGAAGTCGCTGTTCTACATGGAGTTGCACAGGGGCTGTCCAACCAAGAAATTGCAGATAAGCTCTACCTCTCAAACGGCACCGTCCGTAATTACATGACCAATATCCTCTCCAAACTAGGCGCAAGCAACCGAACCGAAGCAGCCAAAACTGCCGAAGAAGAAGGCTGGTTGTGAGGGGGGAGATAAGTAAGTAAAAATCTCTTAGAAATGAATCTAAGAGATTTTTTGTGTTGTTCAGCTCTTTTTTGCTACCCAACCGATGGCATCGTGTGGTGGGTTTTCGGTGTCAATCCAGATGAATTCAATTCCAATTTCCCCGTTTTTAAACTTGGTCAATCGAATACCGTTGATTTCCAGTTCATTGAGTCTTTGACCTGTCAAGATTTCTCGTTCCTTCAACTGGAAAACACCACGCAAAATCCAATTTCCAAGGATTTCTTGCTTATCAGTCGACTGAATCGCCTTGCCAGATTCTTGGTTGATATAGGCATTAATGACATCTCCAGAAGGTAAGAAGCGTAGCTTAAAGGTTCTTTCTTCTTTGGATAGAGCTAGTTTTTTAGTCCCAGGTTCAAAAGTTCCAAATCCATGACCAAAGAAGTCAGGCCTTTCGTCATGAAAGTTCTTGGAGTCAGGTAGCGGGATGTAAACTTCGCTAACTGGACGATAAACTAGCTGTTCAATTTCTTTAATGAGTTTTTCATTGCCAGTATTATGGGCAAAGTGAATCAAATCCTCACGAATCGCCTTCATCTGAGCTTTTTCTTCCTTGCTGGTCCACTTTTTCAAGAGGATTTCTTCTAGGGAGAAGGTCACAAAAGCTAGTTCTTCTGGAGCCAGACTGTCCTTAAATTTATCCTGAATCTTTAAAATTCGTGGGAGACGATCTTTTTTGGCTAGTTTTGAACCACCGTTAAAGGCATTAAAACCAGAGTTTTCTTCTACATTTCCATGTTTGTCTGTGATTACCCAAGACACCGTTTCTAAGATATCGGATTGTTCCTTTTCAGCTGTTAGCAAATGAAGATTTTCAAAGAGAGAAAAAGGATCTTCGATGTAATGAACGTCCCAAGTATCTACCACAATATCTTTATTATTAAAAGTCATGTGGAGCTGGCTGTCAGCTGCTGTGTACTTGTAGTGGTGTTGCCCATCTGTAAATCGGAAATTAGTTGGATTGTTTTTGGTAGTTGAGCCTTCAATGACTAGATTATCAATATCGACTGGTAGATAAGTTGTTTCACCGACAAAAATCTTAGGATTTTCTCCTTTTGGTGTGGGCATCAAAACATGATAAACAGCTTCAACATTGACCGAGTCTGAGTTGAATCCCTTGATTTGCGCCTTAGAGGATTCGATTCTCTGATTCCTCAAAGTTGCAATCTTTCGTGCTAACTCTTCATAGCGTTGATAGTTTTCCTTGTCCGCTGTTTCTTTATCTACTGAAATATCTGCATGAAACTTGATATCACCTAACAAGTCTGTCCAAGATTGAGAATCTTTCTTGAACTGGGCAATTTTTTGGTCTCCAGAATTAATCCCAAAAGACTTGATACCCACTAGATATTTATGATTTTCGTCTACAACGACAGAGGCATCATAGGAAGTATTGGCAATATCTTCCCCTACAGCATTAAAAGCCTTCTGGAAAACTGTCTCCTGAAATTTGGAGTTGACAATAGGAGCAACAGAATGTTCTGTTTGTTCCTCGTCTTCGGATTCTGCCTTTTGAGAGAAAGCTTGGCTCAAGCTAGCGAAGTTGGTAATTAAGGTTTTGTATTTGTCTTTTTGTTCAGACTTTAGATGTTCCCACATAAGCGCCCTCTTTTCTATTTTCAGTATATCAAAAGAAGATTAGTTTTTCACTAATCCTCTTATATATTCGTTAATTAATACTGTAAAATTCGAGTTTGCCTTGTTTTTTTACAAGTCTCAAATATTCTTCATCTGATAGAATTGCTAAACCATCGTCATAAGACTTGATTTTTTCAAGAGCCTGGTCATAGCTATCCACAAAATCCTTGACATAGGATTGCCCTTCAAATTGACCATTCATCTTGGTGTAGATAATCGCAAATTTTCCAGAGCGGTCAAGTTGAGATTGTCCTTGGCTTTCGTTCAAAGCCTTGGCAACATTCTCTGCGATGCGTTTAATCACAGGAACAACTACGCTATTTCCTGCTTGCTTGTATAGCTGACCGTTAGAAACCCCTTCTGGGATTTTAAAGGACTTAGGATAACCTTGAACGTTAAAGGTTTCTTTCGGAGTCAGTTTACGAATCTCACCACTGTCTGTCAAAATCAACGGAACGTTATGTCCACCTGTTCCCATATTGGCTGTTAGGGTAGGGACGACTCCATTTTTGTTTTCACGGACATACTGACGGCGCCACTGGTAAACTGTATCTTGACTGGTGACTTCAAACTTCAACTGGTCATAGAAATTTTGCTTGCCTTCACGGTAGTAGTAGACCTCGTCTAGCTTATCGCCAAAGTTAATGACGTCTTGAAGAGTCGTGGTTAGTTTGATTTCCTCTGGGAATTCAAACAAGTCATAAGCTTCTTTGGTATCAAAACCAACAATGTAGATACGCTCACGGTTTTGTGGAATATTTCCATAGTCTTTCCCGTTGAGAACTTTCCACTTGATGAAGTAGTTGTTCTCAGTTAAGGCTTCACGAATAACCTTGAAGGTATTACCATGGTCATGACCGACCATGTTCTTGACGTTTTCGATAAAAATAGCACGAGGTTTGCATCCCTCAATCATCCGAAGCAATTCAAAGAAAAGATCGCCACGATCATCATCAAAGCCCTTGCGATAACCCGCAATACTAAAGGCTTGGCAAGGGAAACCTCCCATAATCACATCCACGCGCTCAGCTGGAATATCCTCCGGCTGAACATCGTGAATATCACGACCATCCAAATAGGTATCTGGATGGTTTAACTGATAAGTCTGACGCGCATACTTATCAAACTCATTGGCATACACCACTCTGAACTCGTTGGTCTGTTCAAATCCCAACTCAATTCCCCCAACACCTGAGAAGAAAGCTGCAATGTTGTACTTCTCAGGTCGGTTCGAACTTACAGAATTTGTCATGTAGTAACCTGCTTTCTAAATAGAGAATTATTTGATAAAATATTTGTCCATAATTAACTTAAATAATTCCGATATTTTTTTATCAATTTTATTCGAATGATCAGTTTGTTTTTTCCCTTTATATTCTTTATCATCAACAACTAAATCATCCAATTCTGTCAATAAATTTTTCAATTGATCATAAAAAATTTTATCAACATACTCGTAGAAAGAAATTTTATTACCTAATTCAGCAATAAGCTCCTCGAATTTTTTTGTATTTTCAAGTCTTCCACGATTGTCAAATCTAATATCATTTCTCGCTTCAACGCAGTCTTGAGTTAAAAAATTTAAGAATATTTGATTGAAAAAAACGGTATTCTGAGACACTTTATCCTTTTTTATTTGCTTATACAATGCAAAACCTGATATCAGCAATGCAAATATAGCAATTACATCTGATAACTCCATTATCCCTCCCGCTAGTATAATTTCTTATAAAACATTTCCGTTAGTTCATCATCTTTCATTTTTATAACAACCTGTTTCTTAGCAGTGTTTTTACCGACTTTTTTTACAAAACCTGCAAAAAACCCTTGCACAAACGAGGATGAAATTTTTTCAATTGTAGTTGGAAAGATAATTTCAACTTCATTATTTAGATCAACCTTATCCAGGTTATTTTCCTCATAGACATGAACTCCTAATTCAAAACCAATCAGTCTTGCTAATGAGGTTGGAATTCCTTTAATTACTATTTTCTCCATTTACTGCTCCACTTCTATTACAAAATTTAGATTATAAGCTGTCCCTGGGAAAAAAATCGGACATCTGCCTATTATATTCTTATTCGGTGGAAAATCAACAAAGTTTTTCTCTTCATTGTAACACATCCACTGCTCTTCATTTTCAAATAAATAATCATCATTAAAAATAATTATATGTTTTCCTGATAAAACATAACAGTTACTTAAATCTGAGTCCTCTATCAATGATTGCAACAGCACATAAAGTCCTGTTCCACCGACATCTTGAATTTGCTTCCTACCGGATATTCCTAATTGAGTTGCTGCAAGATAGTAGAAAAAATCTTCAGGATAGTCATCATCAAAAAACTTAGTATGCTTTTTATAAGCATCCATAATTTTTTTATATTTTTCACCGGTCAGTTCTTCTGAATTTAGTTTGTGTTTAATATCTTCGAAAAGTAGTTTATCTGAAAAATTTACGATAGCTATATTTACACCTTTAAATTCTCCATCAACAATAATCCCTTTTTCTTCTTTTCCGTGACTATCTGTTAAGTCTATATCAATTAAACAATCTGACTTTGCATGCTCAAATGTATTACCTATTAATTCGGCACATATTTCAGAAATTTTCTCCGAAGACTCTCGTTTAATATCCATTTTTTTTAAAAATAAGTCCAATTCAGTTTGAATTACTGATTGATAAAATGGATCTCCTTCCTTATCAGAAAGTCTATAAACTTTTCTATAATGAGTATCACTCTCGTCACTTAAAAATTTCTCAAAAAATATCTTTTTAGAGAATTTTTTATTTAAATGAATTAAAGGAGATTTTCTTATACCATCTGTTAAAATAGTTGGTTCAGGTCCCCAAAATATTCGAATATTTCTATTTTCATAATTTAGATAATAGTAACACAAACATTCCATTAGTATGTATGTTAACTTATCCGCTATTTCCAAGCCATTATTAGTTATTTCAAACCAAACAGGAAGATTAACTTTCGGATACTTCTTATTAAGGTAATTCATATGAAAAATAATATCACCAATTGTCATTCCTGAAAATATTTTCTCATGTTCATTAACATAATGGAAATTAAATTTATTATCTCTGATCCAATTCACATTAGATAATTCGTTATTGCAGATAACTATTTGTTCCAAATACTTCAAAAGTTTACCTCTGGTTTTATATCACTATTGCTGTTTATTTCACCAACTTCTTCATCTCATCAATACGTGCGACGGTCGCGTCGTATTTCGCTTGGTAGTCGGCTTGTTTGTCGCGTTCTTTTTGGACGACTTCTGGTTTGGCATTGGCTACGAAGCGTTCGTTAGAGAGCTTCTTACCGACCATATCCAGTTCTTTTTGCCATTTAGCCAGTTCCTTGTCGAGACGAGCTAGTTCTTCTTCGACATTGAGGAGGTCTGCCAGTGGCAAGTAGATTTCTGCTCCTGTGATGACGCTTGACATAGCGAGTTCAGGTGCAGGGATGTTTGATGCAATTTCCAAGTGTTCTGGATTTGTGAAGCGTTTGATGTAGTTGACGTTGCTATTAAAGAAGGCTTCCAAGTAGCTATCGCTAGTCTTAACAAGTATGGTGATAGGCTTGCTTGGTGCTACGTTTACTTCCGCACGTGCATTACGAACGGCACGAATCAAGTCTTTGAGACTTTCCACACCAGTGTGGGCAACAAGATCTTCAAAGGCTGGATTAACAGTTGGGTATGCTGCTGTAACGATAGAGCCTTCTGAGATTTGTCCAAAGATTTCCTCTGTCACGAATGGCATGATTGGGTGAAGGAGACGAAGGATCTTGTCCAAAGTGTAAAGGAGAACAGAACGTGTGATGACTTTCTCTTCTTCGTTATCGCTATAAAGAACTTCCTTGGTCAACTCAACATACCAGTCCGCAAACTCATCCCAGATGAAGTTGTAGAGGATGTGTCCAGCCACACCAAATTCAAATTTGTCAAAGTTAGCAGTTGCTTTTCCGATAGTTTCATTGAGGTTGTGGAGAATCCAGCGGTCTGTGACATTTCCAGCTTCCTTGTTGACAACTTTTTCCACATTAGCAGTTGCTTGCTCGAGGGTCAAACCTTCATTGTTCATGAGGATGTAGCGAGAGATGTTCCAAATCTTGTTAATGAAGTTCCATGAAGCATCCATTTTCTCATAAGAGAAGCGCACGTCTTGACCTGGTGCAGAACCGTTTGAAAGGAACCAACGAAGGGCATCGGCACCGTATTTCTCGATGACATCCATAGGGTCAATCCCGTTACCGAGTGACTTAGACATCTTACGTCCTTGCTCGTCACGGATAAGACCGTGGATAAGGACGTTTTGGAATGGCTGACGACCAGTGAATTCCAATGATTGGAAGATCATACGAGATACCCAGAAGAAGATGATGTCGTAACCTGTTACCAAGGTTGAAGTTGGGAAGTAACGTTTGAAGTCTGCTGAATCGACATCAGGCCAGCCCATAGTTGAGAATGGCCAAAGGGCAGAACTGAACCAAGTATCCAAGACGTCTTCGTCCTGAGTCCATCCGTCGCCTTCTGGAGCTTCCTCACCGACGTACATTTCACCCTCAGCATTGTACCAAGCAGGGATTTGGTGACCCCACCAGAGCTGACGAGAGATTACCCAGTCGTGGACATTTTCCATCCATTGGAGGAAGGTATCGTTGAAACGAGGTGGGTAGAATTCTACCTTGTCGTCTGTGTCTTGATTGGCAATAGCGTTCTTAGCCAATTGGTCCATCTTAACGAACCATTGCGTTGATAAGCGTGGCTCAACCACAACACCTGTACGCTCTGAGTGACCAACACTGTGGACGCGTTTTTCGATTTTGACGAGGGCACCGATTTCTTCCAACTTAGCAACGACTGCCTTACGAGCTTCGAAACGGTCCATGCCTGCAAATTCGAAGGCCAAGTCATTCATGGTTCCGTCGTCGTTCATGACGTTAACTTGTGGCAAGTTGTGGCGTTGACCAACCAAGAAGTCATTTGGATCGTGGGCAGGCGTGATTTTCACGACACCAGTACCAAACTCAGGATCTGCGTGCTCATCTCCAACGATTGGGATGAGTTTATTAGCGATAGGAAGGACGACGTGTTTACCTATCAAGTCCTTGTAGCGTGGGTCTTCTGGATTGACCGCAACGGCAACGTCCCCAAACATGGTCTCAGGACGAGTTGTCGCCACTTCAAGGGCGCGAGATCCGTCTTCCAGCATGTAATTCATGTGGTAGAAGGCACCTTCAACATCCTTATGAATCACCTCGATATCAGAAAGGGCTGTGCGAGCTGCTGGGTCCCAGTTGATGATAAACTCACCACGGTAGATCCAGCCTTTCTTGTAAAGGTCCACAAAGACCTTGCGGACAGCTTTTGACAAACCTTCGTCAAGGGTGAAACGCTCACGAGAGTAGTCTACAGAGAGCCCCATCTTGCCCCATTGTTCCTTGATAGTAGTGGCATATTCGTCTTTCCATTCCCAGACCTTATCGAGGAATTTTTCACGACCGAGGTCATAACGGGTAATGCCCTCACCACGCAAGCGCTCCTCAACCTTAGCCTGAGTTGCAATCCCCGCGTGGTCCATACCTGGAAGCCAAAGCGTGTCAAAGCCTTGCATACGTTTTTGACGAATGATGATATCCTGCAAAGTTGTATCCCAAGCGTGACCAAGGTGAAGCTTACCAGTTACATTTGGTGGTGGAATGACGATTGAATAAGGCTTAGCCTTTTGATCTCCTGAAGGCTTGAAAACATCCGCATCAAGCCATTTTTGGTAACGACCAGCCTCAACCTCGGCTGGATTGTATTTAGGTGAAAGTTCTTTCATTTTAGTCCTCCGTATTTATGTTTTCTTTTAAAAAATCTATATATCTTTTTTCTTCTTTATTAACTTTATTAAAATAAGTATATTCTACACTGATTACTATTACTATTGTCAAAAGAGAGAAAATTATTGTAATCGAAACTGTTATTTCAGAAGAAATCATCCAGTATAACATTCTGTATATACTATAGCTTATAGACCCAAATAGGAATGCTAAAAACAGTCTTTTAGCAATTGTTTCTTCGTTAATTTTTCTACTAACATCGCTAAAAAAGAATATACCTAATATCATAAATAAAGATGATAAAGTTAAAAGCACTGTATCTAAAATTTCTTTCACATTAAGAAGAAACAGAAAATTAGAAAATGAACCAACTACTAACACAAAATATATCAAATTATTAATTGCATCAAATTTTATTTCACGCTTTGATCTCTCCCAATCATATTTCAACAATATTTCTAAGTATTTGCTTAATATTTTTATATTTTTATTTGAATAATCAAAATTATCAATCAATTGCCAAATATGCCCATCATTCATATAAAATTCATATTCATCAGTTTCATCAGTTTCATCAGTTTCATCAGTTTTAAGTTTATATCTACCATATGGATTTAACTCTGTTTCAAGTCTACTTACTGCAGAGTATCTATTATTTCCACATAATAAATCAACGATAATCGATTTAATCTCCTTTCGCCACTCTGAGCGTTCTTTAGTTATAAAATCAAGTTTGTTCTTTTTGCTATTATTAAGAAAGACTAATATCGCGCTTAATATAGCCCCTATACCTGCTCCACCAAGTAAAGCAATAATCTTACTTATTTCCAATATTTTTCACCTCACTTTTTAAAGTCAATCAGTTAAAACTGTTCAAATTTTTCGAACAGTTCAACTAACAGTTTAAACCCTCCCACTCACTCTTCAGCAAGCCATATATCAGACTGTCACAGCGATTGCCTTGGGCATCTTTGCGGTCTCTTATACGAGCTTCAAGAGTAAATCCAAGTTTTTCTGCGACTCGTTGACTTTGAAGGTTGTAACCAAAACAAGTCAGCTCAATCTTGTGTAGGTTCAATTCTTTAAAAGATAAATCAATCAAGGCACGCGCCGCTTCAGGCACATAACCGCGCCCCCAATAGTCTGGGTGCAAGATATAGCCAATATCCAGTACATCGTCTTCGTAGCGACGGGGGAAATCGACAGAACCAATGATTGTATCGGTTCCTTTAACGATAATTCCGTAGCCTGCTGGGAGATTTTCTTTTTCGTTGCGCTCAGGAAGGATGTGCTCTAGATAATAAATCTCGTCTTCCAAGGTCTTGACGGGTGGAAAACCTGCTGGGTAAGAAACCTCTGGACGACTAGCATAGTCAAAGATAACCTCGGCATCCGCCACGGTACGGACTCGTAAGACCAGACGCTCCGTTTCGATTTGTTCTGGCAATTCAGTTCTTGTCATCCTTCTTCCTCGCTTTCTTAATGAAGCTCCCCATGGGATTGACTCGGTCATCCAGATAACGGTAAACGCGTTGATGACCGTCCCCCATAAAGTAAGTCGGTGCAAAGCGGTCATTTTTAAAATGCTCTTTATCGTCCAAGAGCTCTGGATCAGCCAGTCGCTCGAGAATCTTGGCAAAGATATGGCAGATGCCATCTTCCTCGATAATTCGATCTACCTGACAGTCCAATACGACTGGACATGCCTCTAAAATCGGGGCCTGAGTCCGTACAGAAATTTCGTAGTCAAGCCCTAGGTGTTTTAACTTTTCCTGATGGCTGATAAAACCAGCCTGCTCCATTTCGAGCATGAAGTTTTCATCAGGGATGTTTACGGTAAACTGTTGATAATGCTTAATCTGGTCAGCCGCATTTTCCTCAGCACCAACACCGATGACCAGCCAATCTCCCAGGCTATAAGAGGAACTGCAGGTCGTGATATTGTGCCCAAAGTTCTGGTCCTGATAGCCTAAGATGAAGATAGGAAAACCATAGTAGAGCTTGCTGGTGTTAAAAGATTGTTTCATGACAACCTCCTTTGGCTAGGGGTCTAAAATAAAAATCGTCCCTGCCATCAATCTGACAGGGACGAATGTGTTAATCCGCGGTACCACCCAATTTCGGGCAGATGCCCGCAACTTTAATCTTCTTGTTTCTCTTTTATGACGTCGTTAGCTCGTCTTGGCGTACTTGAGTACAGCCTGCAACTCGCTGCCTAGTCCTAAAAGGAAACAAAAAGATTATTCTAATATTTCATTTTCATCCATTAGCAACTAGTTTTGACACATTTGTGGACTTCTCAGCGCCGCCACTTTCTGTAAAATGTGGGATTCAAAACACCTCTAATGGCTTTATTTTAACAAGTTTTTCACGGAAATGCAAGGGACAAGAAAGATTACTTGAACTTGATGCCGTTTTCTTTTAATTTCTTGATCGTAGCTGGACCGATTCCTTTCAAGGCAAGGAGTTCTTTTTCTGTCCAGTTTTTGAAGTCAGCAGCAGACTTGATCCCTTCATCGTAGAAAGTCTTAGCGCGGTCAACTGAAAGTCCCCCTAGGTTAGCTGCGAAATCTTCTACAGAAGTAGCAACTTTTTGAGCTTGCTCTTTGGTTGCTACTACAGTTTTTTCAACCTTTTTAGAGACAGCTTTACCTGCCTCGCTTGCTGCTTTTTCAGCATGCTTTACAACTTTTTTTGTTTCTTCGACAACCTTGTTTACAGTGTTTGAAAAAGCACCTGAGCGACGAAGGCTGTTTCTCAATTGTTTTTTACGTTGGAGTGTCTTTGACATGATAAAATCCTTTCAATAAAAAATCCCTGTGGCTGAACAAGGATCGAATCTCTATGGTTTTATTGTATCAACTTTCTTTGGGAAATGCAAGGCTTGATATACTGGAAATATAGGAGATATATGGGAAATTTCGCCGTAGAATGATAGACAATAATAGAAGAAAAGTGAAAAATATGGTATAATGAAACGATAGATTTTTGAATAGGAATACAATCATGTTTGGATTTTTAAAAAAAGATAAAGCAACAGAAACCCCCACAATGGTGCCAGACCACATCGGTGTGATCATGGATGGGAATGGGCGTTGGGCTAAAAAACGGATGCAGCCACGAGTCTTTGGCCACAAGGCAGGGATGGATGCTTTGAGAAAGGTAGCGATTGCTGCTAGTGCTATGGGTGTTAAAGCTTTGACAGTCTATGCCTTTTCAACTGAAAACTGGACTCGTCCAGATCAGGAAGTCAAATTTATCATGAACCTGCCAGTTGAATTCTATGATAAGTTTGTTCCTGAATTGCATCAGAAGAACATGAAAATTCAAATGATTGGGGAGACTGATCGTTTGCCGAAGCAGACTTTTGATGCCTTGAAAAAGGCAGAAGAGCTGACTAAGCTAAATACAGGTTTGATTCTCAATTTTGCTCTTAATTATGGTGGACGAGCTGAGATTACACAAGCGGTCAAGTTGATTGCACAGGATGTTTTAGATGCTAAGATCAATCCTGGTGATATCACAGAGGAATTGATTGGGGAATACCTCTTTACGGGTCATTTGCCAAAAGTATTGCGTGATCCTGATTTGATTATTCGGACTAGTGGTGAACTTCGTTTGAGTAATTTCTTGCCATGGCAGGCTGCTTATAGCGAGCTCTATTTCACGGATGTCTTGTGGCCTGACTTTGATGAGGAAGCTTTGAAAGAAGCTATCATCGAGTACAATCGTCGCAACCGTCGTTTTGGAGGAGTTTAGGAGATATTATGATACAGGATTTACAAAAGAGAACCCTTTTTGCTATCTTGGCCTTGGCTATCTTTATCCCAATCTTGGCGATTGGCGGCTTATGGCTCCAGATTGCCATGGGGATTGTAGCTATGTTGGGAGTACATGAGTTACTGCGCATGAAGGGTTTAAATACCATGACGCCTGAAGGACTCTTGACTTTACTAGCAACCTTTTTTCTGACTATTCCTTTGGAAAACTACCTGAAGTTTTTGCCTGTGGATGGGAATGTTGTAGCCTATGGAGTTGTGATCCTCATCATGCTAGGAGCGACAGTCTTCAGCAAGAACTACACCATTGAGGATGCTGTTTTTCCGATTGCCATGAGTTTTTATGTTGGTTTTGGCTTTAATGCTTTGGTCGATGCTCGTATTGCAGGTTTGGATAAGGCGCTTTTGGGACTGTGTATGGTCTGGGCAACCGATAGTGGAGCCTATCTAGTAGGAATGAAGTTTGGTAAGAGAAAACTAGCTCCGAGAGTTTCCCCTAACAAGACCATAGAGGGTGCTATGGGAGGTATCTTGGCTGCTATGCTAGTGACTTTGATTTTTATGCTAGTTGATAGTACCGTTGCTTTACCTTATGGGATTTACAAAATGATGGTCTTTGCTATTTTCTTTAGTATAGCTGGTCAGTTGGGTGATTTAATCGAAAGTGCAATGAAACGTCACTTTGGTGTCAAAGACTCAGGTAAGTTTATCCCAGGTCATGGTGGGGTATTGGATCGTTTTGATTGCATGCTGGCTGTCTTCCCGATTATGCACCTCTTTGGCTTATTTTAAGGAAAGGTAAATAGAAATTAAATGATAGGATTACTAACATTTATCCTGGTCTTTGGGATTATCGTAGTGGTTCACGAATTCGGACATTTTTACTTTGCTAAGAAATCTGGGATTTTAGTTCGTGAATTTGCCATCGGTATGGGCCCCAAAATCTTTGCCCACATCGGAAAAGATGGAACTGCTTATACCATTCGTCTCCTGCCACTTGGTGGTTACGTTCGGATGGCAGGTTGGGGTGAAGATACGACAGAAATTAAGACTGGAACTCCTGCAAGCCTAACATTGGCAGCGGATGGTAAGGTCAAACGCATCAATCTCTCTGGTAAAAAGGTTGACCAGACAGCTCTGCCTATGCAAGTCACTCAGTTTGATTTTGAGGATAAACTCTTTATTAGAGGCTTGGTCTTAGAAGAGGAAAAGACTTTCTCAGTAGACCATGATGCGACCATTGTGGAAGCTGATGGAACGGAAGTTCGTATTGCTCCCTTAGACGTCCAATATCAAAATGCGACTGTCTGGGGCAAATTGATTACCAACTTTGCTGGTCCTATGAATAATTTTATCCTAGGAGTCGTCGTTTTCTGGATCTTGATTTTCATGCAAGGTGGCGTCCGTGATACGCAAACGAATAACTTCAGTATTATTCCAGATAGCGCTTTGGCTAAGGTTGGTGTTGAAAATACTGCCCAAATCACTAAAGTCGGCAGTTATGAGATTTCAAACTGGTCAGATTTGATTCAGGCGGTCGATGCAGAAACCAAGGACAAAACAGCGCCCGTTTTGGATGTGACGGTTTCTGAAAATGGAACTGAAAAACAAGTGAGTGTGACACCTGAAGAAAGCCAAGGTCGTTATATACTGGGTGTTCAGCCAAGGCTCAAATCAGATATCTGGTCTATGTTTATGGGTGGATTTACAACTGCAGCTGATTCAGCCTTGCGAATTCTCAATGCTTTGAAAAGCTTGATTTTCCAACCAGATTTGAATAAATTAGGTGGCCCCGTTGCTATCTTTAAGGCAAGCAGTGATGCCGCTAAAAATGGTCTTGAGAATGTCTTGTTCTTCTTGGCTATGATTTCCATCAATATCGGGATTTTCAATCTGATTCCGATCCCTGCGCTCGACGGTGGAAAAATCGTGCTCAATATCCTAGAAGCTATCCGTCGCAAACCACTAAAACAAGAAATTGAAACCTATGTCACTCTGGTCGGAGTTGTCATTATGGTCGTTTTGATGATCGCCGTAACTTGGAATGACATCATGCGAACCTTCTTTTAAGAATTAGAGGAAAAATATGAAACAAAGTAAAATGCTTATTCCAACGCTTCGCGAAATGCCAAGCGATGCTCAAGTTATCAGCCACGCCCTTATGTTGCGTGCTGGTTATGTTCGCCAAGTATCAGCAGGAGTTTACTCTTACCTACCGCTTGCTAACCGTGTTATCGAAAAAGCTAAGAAGATCATGCGTCAAGAGTTTGACAAGATGGGTGCTGTTGAGATGTTGGCTCCAGCCCTTCTTAGTGCAGATCTTTGGCGTGAATCTGGCCGTTATGAAACCTACGGAGAAGACTTGTACAAATTGAAAAACCGTGAGAAGTCAGACTTCATCTTGGGGCCAACTCACGAAGAAACTTTTACAGCTATTGTCCGTGATTCTGTCAAGTCTTACAAGCAATTGCCACTGAATTTGTATCAAATCCAGCCTAAGTATCGTGATGAAAAACGTCCACGTAATGGACTTCTTCGGACCCGTGAGTTCATCATGAAAGACGGTTATAGCTTCCATGCTAACTACGATAGTTTGGATGTTACTTATGATGAGTACAAGGCAGCCTATGAGCGTATCTTCACTCGTAGTGGTTTGGACTTTAAAGCTATCATCGGTGACGGTGGAGCCATGGGTGGTAAGGATAGTCAAGAATTTATGGCCATCACACCTGCTCGTACAGACCTTGACCGTTGGGTGGTATTAGATAAGTCTGTTGCATCATTTGACGAAATTCCTGATCAAGTGCAAGAAGAAATCAAGGCAGAATTGCTCAAATGGATGGTTTCTGGTGAAGATACCATTGCCTACTCAAGTGAATCAAGCTATGCAGCCAACTTGGAAATGGCAACCAACGAGTACAAACCAAGCAATCGTGTTGTGACTGAAGATCAAGTGGCTCGCGTGGAAACACCAGGTGTCAAATCAATTGATGAAGTCGCAGCCTTCTTGAATATCTCTGAAGAGCAGACAATCAAGACCTTGGTTTATATCGCAGACCAAGAGCCAGTTGTGGCTCTACTTGTCGGCAATGACCAACTCAATGAAGTTAAGTTTAAAAACTACCTTGGAGCAGATTTCTTAGAACCTGCAACTGAGGCAGAAGTGAAAGAATTGTTGGGAGCGGACTTTGGTTCACTTGGCCCAGTAAATCTTCCAGAAAATGTCAAGATTATCGCAGACCGCAAGGTACAAGATAGCCGCAATGCTGTAGTGGGGGCTAACGAAGATGGCTACCACTTGACTGGTGTAAACCCAGGTCGTGATTTCACTGCTGAGTATGTCGATATCCGTGAAGTTCGTGAGGGCGAAATCTCTCCAGATGGACAAGGTGTGCTCAACTTTGCCCGTGGGATCGAGATTGGTCACATTTTCAAACTCGGTACTCGTTATTCAGCAAGCATGGGAGCAGATGTTTTGGATGAAAATGGTCGTGCTGTGCCAATCATCATGGGATGCTACGGTATCGGTGTGAGCCGTCTCCTTTCAGCAGTCATGGAGCAACACGCTCGCCTCTTTGTCAACAAAACTCCAAAAGGCGAATATCGTTACGCTTGGGGAATCAACTTCCCTAAAGAATTGGCGCCATTTGATGTGCACTTGATTCCAGTTAATGTCAAGGATGAAGCAAGTCTTACATTGACAAATCGTATCGAAGAAGCTTTGGTAAATAAAGGCTACGAAGTCTTGACGGATGACCGTAACGAACGTGTCGGTGTTAAATTCAGCGATAGCGACTTGATTGGTCTTCCAATCCGTATCACTGTTGGAAAGAAAGCAGCTGATGGTATCGTAGAAGTCAAGATCAAGGCGACTGGTGATACGATTGAAGTTCACGCTGATAACTTGCTTGAAACCCTTGAAATCCTAACAAACAAATAAAATCTATAATCAGAAGAAAAACAAGACAAAAATGTAACTAGTTTTTGCCTTGTTTTTTCTTTATAATGAGATAAAATAAAGATAAAAAGAGTAATACTCAATGAAAATTAAAGAGCAAACTAGGAAGATAGCCGCAGGTTGCTCAAAACACTGTTTTGAGGTTGTGGATAAAACTGACGAAGTCAGCTCAAAATACTATTTTGAGGTTGCAGATGGAAGCTGACGTGGTTTGAATTTGCTTTTCGAAGAGTATAAATAAAGAGGTAGAGCTATGCTAATATTTCCAAAGGATTTTGTCTGGGGTTCCTCAACTTCTGGACCACAGACAGAAGGACGAGTGCCTGGTGATGGCAAGGGAGATAATCTCTGGGATTATTGGTTCCAAGTAGAACCAAATCGCTACTATAATGGGATTGGACCAGACAAAACATCGACTTTTTATGAAAATTGGGAAAAAGATATCGAACTATTGTTAGAAACAGGTCATACAGCCTTTCGGACTTCAATCCAGTGGTCTCGTATTTTCCCACAGGGGCGTGGAGAGGTCAATCCTCAAGGTGTGGCTTTCTATCGTCAGCTCTTTGAAGCTATTAAGGCCAAGGGAATCCGTCTCTTAGTCAATCTCTATCATTTTGATCTGCCTTTTGCCCTTCAAGAAGATGGCGATGGTTGGGAAAATAAGGCAACCATTAAGGCTTACGAAGACTATGCTCGTTTTTGTTTTGATACTTATGGAGACTTGGTGGATCAGTGGATTACCTTCAACGAGCCTATCGTTCCTGTTGAGTTTGGCTATTTCTATGATGCGCATTATCCACATAAGGTAGATGCCAAAGCTGCGGTTCAGGTAGCCTATAACACTCAACTGGCTAGCACTCTTGCAGTCAAGGCTTGTCACGAAATTTTGCCGGGTTCTAAGATTGGGATTGTCCTCAATTTGACTCCAGCTTATCCACGTAGTCAACATCCTGCGGATGTGAAAGCTGCTCGCATTGCCGATCTCTTCCAGGCCCAATCTTTCCTAGATCCATCTGTCTTGGGAACTTATCCAGAAGAATTGGTGGAAATTTTAGCTGAGCATGACTTGTTACCAGATTCTACAGCAGAAGAATTGGAACTTATTCGTGAGCACATAGTAGATTTCCTTGGAGTCAACTACTACCAACCCTTGCGTGTCATGGCGCCACGTTTTGCTAAGCATCCTGACAGCCCTCTCTTGCCTGAGCATTTCTATGAACCTTATGTTATGCCTGGTCGTAAGATCAATCCCCACCGTGGCTGGGAAATCTACGAGCAAGGGATTTACCATATCGCTCAAAACATCAAGGAAAACTATGGCAATATCGAGTGGATGCTGACCGAAAACGGTATGGGCGTTGAAGGTGAAGACAAATTCCGTGAGAATGGTATGATTCAGGATGATTACCGAATCGACTTTGTCAAAAGGCATCTGGCTGAACTTCATCGTGCCATTGAAGATGGTGCCAACTGTAAAGGCTACTTGATCTGGACCTTTATCGATTGCTGGTCATGGCTCAACAGCTATAAAAACCGCTATGGTTTAGTCGAGCTTGACCTTGAAACGCAAGAACGCCATTTGAAAAAATCCGGCCACTGGTTCAAAGAGCTCAGTGACAACAATGGGTTTTAAGCAACTTTTTATATAGATTCAAAAAACCATTGGGAATCAATTCTTTACGAGTTTTTCCAATGGTTTTTCTTGTTTTATAATAATCCGATAAAAAGTAACAAAGCTGACAGAGCAATAAAGGCTAGGGTTGCTAGACCACGTTGGCCTGGGCTGTATATCTTTCTTTCGCCTCGAACTGGGAAGACGATAGCTAGTAATGCGCCACCGACAGCTCCACCTACGTGTCCAGCAAGGCTGATACCAGGCATTAAAACGCTACCTACTAGGTTGATGACTAAGAGGGAGAGGTAGGATTGCCCGAGCTGCTGGAGATAGGGATTGCGTGAAGCATAACGAAGAACGACAATAGAGGCGAACATCCCGTAGAGAGCAGTTGAAGCACCTGCAGTAATAGCATTGGGACTAAAAACTAGGACAAAGAGATTTCCCATCATACCCGAAAGAAGGTAGATAAAGAAAAACTGTTTGGAGCCAAAGATTTGTTCCATTTGCCGTCCCAAGAAGTAAAGGGAAAGCATATTAACGAGAAAATGCTGTAAGCCAATGTGGACAAAGGTTGCGGAGAATAAGCGCCAGATTTGTTCAGGCATGGCCTTGATAGCAGGGGGATACACAGCTCCGAATTTATACAAGGTGGCTGCGCTGGTATAGTTGAAACCACTGGTTAGAAACATGAGTACAAAAATCAGGGTTGTCACGAGTAGAAAGAAGCTCGTGACAGGATAACGACGATCAAAAATTTCTTTCATAGATGAGTACCTCCTCAACTGGAATATCGTGTGGATCAGGATGGAAGTCCTGAATCTGACAAGGATAAAGTGTACTGATAGTGTTGCCTGGGAAATGCTCCAAGTAGCGATCGTAATAGCCACCACCGTAGCCAATTCGATAACCAGAAGGATTGAAAGCTAAACCAGGAACATGAATCAGGTCAATCTGAGACGGCTCAAAGACAATAGTTTTCCCCTGTGGTTCAAGAAGTCCAAAAGAATTTCTTTCGAGTTTCTCTGGTTCATAGAGCACAAAGTCCATTTTCCCCTGTGGATAAGTTTTGGGAATGAGGATGGTTTTCCCATCTTTTTGAGCTTGTTCGATCAGTCTAGCTGTCTGAAATTCATGAGGAAAAGACAGGTAAGTGGCGATGGTTTTTGCTTCCTTGTAGAAGGGATGTAGAAGTAGTTGCTCAGTCAACCAAGCGTCAATGACTTCCTTTTCTTCGGCTGACAGAGATTTGAGTTCTTGCAAGACCTGCTTGCGTAGGGCTTTTTTCATAATTTACTCCGCAGCTTTCTTGGCTAAAAAGCTTGATACAGTCTCGACTCCAATTGCCAGAGCTTCTTCCTTAGGACTCATCTGTGGATGGTGAAGAGCATAGGGACTATCAATTCCAAGCCAGAACATGACACCAGGAACCTTGGAGAGAAGATAACCAAAGTCTTCTCCTGTCATGGCAGGTTCGATGTCGATTAGTTCAATTCCCTCTTTTTCATCAAAGAAGGTCATCAATTCCCGGGCTAATTCAGGGTTGTTTTCGACTGGTAAATAACCTCCCTGTTTGAGTTCAACTTCCACATCCATATCAAAAGCGGCTGCGACCCCTTCAGCGATAGCTTTGACACGTTTTTGCACCAAGAGGCTCATGCTGTGTGTAAGAGCTCGAATCGTTCCATGTAAGAAGGCTGTATCAGCGATGACATTATTGGTTGTTCCAGCTTGAAAGACACCGAAAGTGACGACAGCTCCCTCGATAGGATCGACATTACGGCTAACGACTGACTGAACTTGAGTGACAAAATAGCTAGCTGCAACCAGAGCGTCATTTGCTTGATGTGGAAAGGCTGCATGGCCACCTTTACCCTTGAAGCGAATCTTGACTTCGCAAGTACCTGCAAAGAGTGTATGAGTATTGGTCGCAATCTGTCCAACTTTTAGGTCTGGACGAACATGAAGCCCATAAAATTGATCAGGCAACCAGTCACCAAATGCTCCATCTTCATACATGAGCATACCACCTGCTTCGTTTTCCTCGGCAGGTTGGAAGAGAAAGAGGAGATTGTTTTTAGGTTGGTTTTCTAGAGCACGTTCGAGACTTCCTAGGGCAATGGTCATGTGAAAATCATGTCCACAAGCATGCATACGGTCTTGGTGTTGAGAGGCAAAGGCAAGGCCTGTTTGTTCAACGATTGGGAGTCCGTCGATGTCTGTCCGCCAACCAATGGTACGTTCTGGGTGACTTCCCTGCAAGTAAACTAAAATACCTGTTCGCCAAGTACGAATCTGAACAAAATCCTTTTCAGCTGTTAATTTCTCAATGACATTGAGCAAATAAGCGTGAGTCTTGAATTCTTCTAAACCAATCTCAGGAATTTGGTGAAGATCGCGTCGAGTTTGAATTAAATCTAACATATCTAATTTCCTTCTATTGATACGATAAAGAGGCTGGAAATATTTCCGCCTCTGTTACTAATTACAAGGTGCGAAGCGCATCTTCTAGCGCTGTTTTTTGTTGAGTTTGGCTATCAATTTCTTTGATGATACGAGCCGGAACACCTGCCACCACAACATTTTCTGGAACATCTTGAGTAACGATGGCACCAGCTGCAACAACAGAACCGCTACCGATTTGAACACCTTCGATAACCACAGCGTTAGCACCGATGAGAACATTGTCACCGACACGAACAGGCTCCGCACTAGCTGGTTCGATGACACCTGCAAGAACAGCGCCGGCACCTACGTGACTATTTTTACCGACAATAGCACGTCCACCCAGAATAGCTCCCATATCAATCATAGTACCAGCACCGATTTCAGCACCGATATTGATAACAGCCCCCATCATGATAACAGCGTTGTCGCCAATCTCAACCTGGTCACGGATGATAGCGCCTGGCTCGATACGAGCATTGATAGCACGTTTATCAAGGAGAGGTACAGCGGAGTTGCGAGCGTCTTGTTCAACAACATAGTCCTTGTTTTCTGTTAGTCCTTCAAGAAGTGGAGCGATATCTTTCCAGTCTCCAAAAAGAACATTCCCAAGCTTAGTAACAGAAGTAGGGATAGCTCCAGCAAGTTGTCCTTCAAAGGTCACTTTTACGCTTGTCTTTTTCTCAGCATTGGCGATAAATTGGATAATTTCTTGTGCATTCATTTTTGTAGCAGTCATAGGTGTCTCCTCACTCTTTGTAATGCTTACTATTCTACCAAAAAAGGCTTCAATTTTGAAGCCTTAAGTGTTAAAAGAAGATTCTTTCATTTTGTTTTTTGATTCTTCAATGGATAGAAAGATCATTGGGATGATAATCAAAATCATAGCCAGTAGCAGATACCCATCCAAGACTAAACCTAGAAAGAGAACGCTTAGAATAGCAGATGATAAAGGTTCGCTTGCACTGACGACTGACACCACCAATGGGGATACGAGCGATACAGCCTTCATAGATAGGAAAAAGGCAAAGGCAGTTCCCAAAAAGGCAATGGTCAAACAAATACAGATACTGATGGCATCAACCTGGAAGCTAATCTTATAAACAGGGTAGATAAAATTACTAAAAATCCCAGCGATAATCATTCCCCAGCCAACAGTAGGCACAAAACCGTATTTTTTAGCAAAGCGTTGGGGTAAGATGACATTGAACATGACACCTAGTGCACTGAGAAGTCCTGTCAGTAAAGCAAGTGGTGTAATTGATAATTTGGATAGATCTCCTTTGGTAGCCATCAAAAAGACCCCAACCATAGCAACCAAGACATAAAAAATAGCACTTTTAGAAGCTTTTTTCTTGTAGATAATGCGATTGTAAAAGAGGATAAAGACAGGACTGATAAATTGTAGGATGGTTGCAGTTGTAGCGTTGGAGTACTCCACACAGAGATAGAAGAAATACTGAACGGAGAAGATCCCTAAGATAGCATAGGCCAGAAAAGGAAGGTAATTGTTTCGATTTTTCCAGATCTCGAAGAGCTGGAACCGGAGTTTTATACTAGATAAGACGATTACGAAACTACCAGCGACGAGTAGACGCATAGAAGTAATCCACCCTGAAGATACTTGATAATGTGAAAAAAAGTACTCTCCTAAAATTCCGCAGATCCCCCAGATCAAGCCAGATAGGAGAGAATAAATGGTTCCCTTAAAAATATTCTTTTGATATTTATTCATATTGCTATTGTACCATGAAACGAAGAAAGAAAAAAGAGAGTTGAGAAAATCATTTCTTTCCCACTCTCAATGATTGTGCTAGTTAGCGCCGTTGATTGCTACTTCTGTTATTGGAACTAGAGCTACTATTATTGTTCCCGTTACTATTAGAAGTATTATTACTATTATTACTATTATTACTATTATTGTTGTTGTTATTGTTATTGTTGTTATTGTTACTGCTATTGTTTGATGAGGAAGAAGATACTTTTGGCAGACTTCCTAAAATGGTGTTCCAAGCATTTTGGTAGTCAGAATCGCTTCCACCAATAGCGAATTTATAAGTGGTAGTCGGCGCGCCAGCTTGGTTAGCCCAGTAGCTAGTCACCGTTTCTCCGCTTAGATTAATTTCTTTCCCATTGATAGTCACCTTTCCTGGCTTTTGACCAGTTGATTTGAGGACTTGTGATGAAGTGACGCTTGAATCGAGTTTGAAACGTTCTGAACCCCAAGCAGAGGGAGATGCTTGCTGGATGGCATTTACCAGATGAGCCATGTATTTTGCATTGCGGTAGTATGCTCCCTGGGCTAGAGGGCTGTTGTCGTCATGTCCAACCCAGCCTCCAAGGGTTAATCTTGGAGTAGAGACCATTAGCCACATATCCCCTTCTTCATTGGTTGTACCAGTTTTTCCGATCCAGTCAGCACCTGCTAGACTGGAATTGATAGAAGTCAGATCCGTTTGGAAGCTTGTAGTGACTCGAGATGAAAGCACATCTCTTAGCAAACTCTGCATAATGGTTGCAGTAGCTTTAGAGTAAACTTGGATGGGTTTAGCCTGATGTTCATAGAGAACCTCACCACTCGTTTTCTCAATTTTTGAGATCATGTATTTCTTATGATAGGTACCATTGTTAGCTAGCGTTTGGTAGCCATTGGTGTGCTGGGCTACAGTAACTTCAATTCCTCCTCCCATTGGAAGACTTTCAATGCCATATTCTGGGATTTCATATCCCATTTTTTCCATATAAGAACGGACGTCAACCCCTTTTTCACGGAGCATTCTGTAGGTCCAGTAGGCTGGGATGTTCCAAGAATAGTTGAGAGCTTCTTTAAGGTCTATCATGGTTGTTCCAGGACTGTTGACATGCATGATCGGAGTTCCGTTAGAGAAGTTTGTTGGATAGTTTGAGAGGATGCTAGCACTTCCCATAAGCCCTTGGTCGATAGCAATACCGTAGGCCAAGAGTGGCTTGGTAGTGGAGGCAGGGGAACGTTTGGTATCGAAGGCGTGATTGTTTTGATTGGTCTGATAATCTCGCCCACCTATAAAACCTAAAATCGCCCCAGTTTGATTGTCCATCAAGACATTCCCAACTTCAGGTTGACCCGAGCTATCATTTAGAAGGTATCCGTAGTTTGTTACGGCATTTTGCATAGCAGTATGAATCGTTTTATCGATGGTAGTTGTAATACGGTAACCACCGTTTTGGATTTCTTTTTCGGCCAATTCTTGATAAGATTTTCGGATAGATTCATTCTGTAGTTCTTGGTCAGAAACATTGTCCTTTTGCACCAGATAATCATACATAATCTTGGTAGCCTCGTCGAGCGCAGTGAAGTAGAGGAAGCCTTTAGAGGTAACGCTAGCATTTTCTGATGGCAAGAAATCTTGCTTAATGTCATAAGCCTTGTAGGTTTCATAGTCTTCCTGGCTGAGGACTCCTGTTCGATACATATTGTAGAGAACATCTTTTGAGCGCTTAATACCGAGTTCAATATCTTCCTCGCTCTTCATCTCACCAGTAGATTCATAAGGTGAGTAGGAAATAGGACTTTGTGGTAAACCTGCTAGGAAAGCCGCTTGAGGAATGGTTAGTTTGCTTGCATCCACCCCAAAAATCCCTTTGGCAGCTTGTTGAGCACCTGCGATATTTTGACCTTTATTGTTACGACCAAAAGGAGCAACGTTGAGATAGGTGGTTAGGATTTCGTCCTTGCTCATGGCTCTTTCCAAGGCCAAGGCATCAACGATTTCACTGGCTTTACGGGCAAGCGTAGGAGCATCACCAACCACTTGTTGTTTGATGAGCTGTTGTGTTAGGGTAGATCCTCCACTGGAAGAACCAAGTCCGATGAATTTTCCTAGACTGGCTCGAATAACCGCTTTAGGAACGACACCGTTGTGCTCTGCAAAGTGTTCATCCTCGGTTGCAACGATAGCTTGCTTGAGGTTATCTGAAATGGCATCTGATGATACAGATGTGCGAAGTAGATCGCTTTCGATAGCGCTAATCATGGAACCATCTGCGTAGCGGATTTCAGAGATGGATGAAATATTATTGACCTGCTTGATCAAATCCTCCGTTTGAGGGACACTAACTTGATCAAAGAGAGAAACAGCATAACCCAAGGCAACCCCTGTTCCAAGGAGACCGCCAATAAAAGCTAGGATGAAAAGTGTGTTAAAAGTTGCCTTTATGCCAAGTAAAATCTTGGCACACAAGGTCCAAATATCGAATGGTGTTTGAGTTTTCTTTTTCTGCTTAGAGTTTTTTCCACTCTTTTTCTTTGCATTCATTTTAGAAGCTGTTAATTTTAGAGACCGAAGTAAGGCCAGTCCTTTTTGTTTTATTCTTGTTACATGTTTGTTCATAGAATTCCTCACTCTTTATTATTATACCATAAAAGCAATTATTGCAAGAAATTAGGCTTAGAACAGGGCTTTGGATAGGGATTGGAGTTCGAATTTTAGACATTGAAAAAAGCCAGATTTAAGCTAAATCTGACTGTTGGGTCAATTGTTTATTTTTCTCCTGAAAGTTCTTTTCCTAGATCAATCAAGTAGTCCTTCAAGTGGTCTTTGACTTGAGGATGTTTGAGAGCATATTCGATAGATGTCTTCATAAATCCAAACTTATCTCCAACATCATAACGTGAACCTTTAAACTCGCGCGCAAATACACGTTGAGTTTTGTTGAGTGTATCGATAGCATCTGTTAGCTGGATTTCATTTCCCGCACCAGGTTTTTGACTTTCGAGAATGCCGAAAATCTCAGGTGTGAGGAGATAACGGCCAATAATGGCTAGATCACTTGGTGCGTCTTCAGGTGCTGGCTTTTCAACGAAGGTTTCAACACTGTAAAGACCGTCATTTCCTTCACCTTGAGGAGCGATGACTCCGTATGAAGAAACTTCTTCATGTGGGACAGGCATGACGGCGATAGTAGAAGCATGAGTCTTCTCATAATCGTTCATGAGTTGCTTAGTCAGTGGAATAGCCTTGTCATCTGTGATATCCATGAGGTCATCTCCAAGCATAACCACAAAGGGTTCATTCCCGACGAAAGCTTTGGCTTGTAAGACGGCATCTCCGAGTCCACGTGGGTGTGTTTGACGGATGAAGTGAAGGCGCATACCAGTTGTTTCATCGACTAGTTTCAAGAGATCTGTTTTTCCTTTTTCCTTGAGGTTATATTCTAGTTCAAAGTTTGAGTCAAAATGGTCTTCGATCGAACGTTTTGATTTCCCTGTGACAACAAGAATGTCCTCAATTCCAGACTTGAGAGCTTCTTCAACGATAAACTGGATGGTTGGTTTATCCACGATTGGCAACATTTCTTTGGCCAAAGCTTTAGTAGCAGGTAGGAAACGAGTTCCAAGTCCTGCAGCAGGGATAACAGCTTTTCTAACTTTTTGCTTCATGAGCATCCTTTCTAACGGTGATTATGACCACTCGTTCTCTGCCTTGAACTCATTGCTCATGAGTTCAGAAACAGCATCCTTAATATTAACATTTTCATAAATAACCTGATAGATAGCCTGAGTAATAGGCATATAGACTCCAAGTTCTTGCGCCAATTCATAAGCAGCTTTGGTTGTTGAAATTCCTTCAATCACCATCCCCATGTTGGCTTCGATATCTGCCAAGGCTTCGCCACGTCCAAGAGCATCACCTGCTCGCCAGTTACGTGAGTGGACAGAAGTTCCAGTAACGATTAAATCCCCAACTCCAGAAAGTCCGCTATAAGTCAGTGGATTTGCTCCAAGTTTGACTCCTAGACGAGTGATTTCCGCAAGCCCGCGCGTGATAATGGCAGCTTTAGCGTTGTCTCCAAATCCAAGTCCATGGAGGGCACCTGCACCAACAGCGATGATGTTTTTAAGAGCACCAGCTGTTTCCACTCCAATCACATCTGTATTGGTATAAAGACGGAAGTAGTGGTTACTAAAGAGTGTCTGAACATACTGAGCTGTCTCTAAATCCTTAGATGCGGCTGTAATCAAGGTAATATCACGGACGATTGTTTCTTCTGCGTGACTAGGACCAGATACAACCACAATTTCACTACGAAACTCTTGAGGGATTTCTTCTTCGAGAATAGTTGAAAGACGTTTGTGACTATTTGGCTCAAGACCTTTTGAAGCATGCATGACCACCACTTTATGATCCAAAACAGCAGCTACCTGTTGAGCTACCAATCTTGTCACCTTTGTTGGGACTACGAACAAGACAGCATCAACACCCTTCAAGGCTTCTGCCAAATCATGATAGGCCACAATTTTATCGTCTAATACAATATCCTTAAAATAGCGTTTGTTAGTATGTTGTGTATTAATTTCATCAATTTGGTCAGGAATATTTCCCCAGATACGCACTTCGTGTCCGTTGTCGTTAAGAACTTGTGACAGTGCAGTACCCCAAGAACCAGGCCCTAAAACAGCGATGGTTTGTTTGTTCATATTTTCCTCCTTCTGAGAAAGCACTTTCCTATATTCTACCATAAAAAGGACTATCATGCATCTATATTATTTATGAAGCATTAATTGAATGATAGAGTATAAATAAAAAGACAGCCAATGAGTAATTTGGCTGTCTTTAGGAGAAAAACTAGAGGGTAATGCTATTGTTTTTAGAAATTTTCATAAATAGTAATAATGAAGCAACTGTCAAGACAGTGAGGATAGTTGACAAAGCAGCTGCCACACCATAATTTCCTCTGAGGACCTCTGTATAGATTGCTACGGTCATAGTTTTTGTTTTGGCATTATATAGCAGGATAGAAGTAGATAGTTCTGAAATCATTGTTACCCATGATAGAATAGATCCAGAAATAATACCGGGTAACATCATTGGAACAGTGATGTTACTGAAAGTATTGAGACGGCTACTTCCTAAACTCTCAGCTGCTTCTTCAATACTAGGTGCTATTTGTTGTAAGCTAGCAACGGATGAGCGGATTGTATAAGGGAGTCTTCTTACAGATAAGGAGATAATCAAGATGAAGGCTGTTCCTGTAATCATAAGGAAGCCACTTCCGAAGATACCTGTATTGAATGAAGAGATAAAGGCAATACCGAGAACTGTTCCTGGTACGATATAAGGTACCATACTAAGGCTATCAATTAAGTTTGTAAACAAATTTCGTTTTCTAACAGCTAGGTAGGAGATAAATGATGCAAATAAAACAACTAGAATCAAAGCAATCAAAGGAATGCGAATCGTATTAAAAATAGTAGCTCCCATGCGATTGAAGGCAATCTTGTAACTGTTTAGAGAATAGCCCTTGACAAATACCATACCTGATGTTTTTAGGAAAGAGGTATAAATCAAAAATAATTGAGGTAGAACAGAAAATAAGACAATTCCGTAAACTGTTGCATAAATTGCTGCCATTTTCCCTTTTGTAGTTTTTTTCGGCTCAATTGGATGGAGAGAATTCATGCTGAAACTATAGCGATTGGAAATATATTTTTGAATAAGAAAGATTGTTAAAGCAATGATAATCGCCATGATTGCTAAAGCAGATGCAAAAGCAGAATTTCCGCCAACCTCACTAATGAATTGATTATAAATTAAAACAGGGAAAGTTCGATATCCTTCACCAATTAACATAGGAGTTCCGAAGTCGGAGAATGCTCTCATAAATACGAGTAGGGCAGCGGCAAGTAAAGTTGGAACTAAAAGGGGCAAAATAACTGTTATCATACGTTTGAATCCAAATACCCCCATGCTTTCAGCGGCTTCAAGAAGAGAATGGTCAATTCTTTTCATGGCTCCAGCCACGTATAGAAAAACTAATGGGAATAGCTGGAGTGTGAACACAAGTACAATTCCTTTGAAGCCATAAATATCAATAGCTGGAAGATGAAGGGCATTTGTCAAAAATTTAGTGATGACACCATTTCGTCCCAACAAGAGAATCCAAGAGTATGCCCCTACGAAAGGAGCTGACATGGAAGCGATGATAATCAATATCTGTAAAAATTTCTTTCCTTTGAAGTCATATATAGAAAAGAGGTAAGCCAATAAGGTCCCTAAAACTAGGGAAGTTACAGTAGAAGTAATGGAGACGTTAAAACTGTTTACTAGTGTCTCAGAGTAATAGGATTTACTAAAGAAATCCTCAAAATTAGCTAGTGAGAATTGACCTTCATGTATGAGTGCTTGCTTGAGTACAATAATAATTGGATAAACAAGAAAAATAAGATAGGTAAGAAAGATGAAGAATGAGGAGGTTGTCCAAATATTTAGTTTTTTACCTTTCATAGCCAACTCCTGTAATAAGATTTTGGGAACCATCTGCAGAAAAGACATTTAACTTTTGAGTATTGATTCGTAGACGAATTCGATCCCCTTTTTGAAGATCTTCTTCAAAAGTTGATTCTTCGCTGACCTGTATTTTTGAAGAAAATGCAGTCTCTACAAAATATTCAGTGGTGAGTCCAAGATAAACACTATCGGTGATTGTTCCATCGATTGGGCCATTTTCATCACGGATAAATTCTTCAGGACGAATGCTAACACGGATGTTTTGCTCGTCAATTTGGTCAAGAGCTGGCATACGAAGAGAGTAGCCGTCTTCAAAGACGATGTACGCTCCATCAGCTTGCTTTTCTAAACGGGCAGGGATGATGTTTGTTCTACCAATAAAGGTTGCGACAAATTCGTTCTCTGGTTTGTGGTATAGCTCTTTTGGACGACCAATTTGTTGAATAACACCATCTTTCATAACCGCGATTTGGTCAGAAATAGCCATGGCTTCTTCTTGGTCGTGGGTCACATATACAGTTGTAATTCCCACTTCGTGTTGAATTTCTCGAATAACTTGGCGCATATCTAAGCGAAGTTTCGCATCCAGGTTACTAAGTGGCTCGTCCATGAGGAGAACACTTGGATTAACAGCTAATGCACGTGCTAAGGCGACACGTTGTTGTTGTCCACCACTGAGCTTATCGGGCTTTCGATCTGCGTATTGATCAATTTGCATTAGTTCCAGATATTTATTAGTTTGTTGAACTAATTCATCTTTTGGAACCTTTTTTTGTTTAAGACCAAAAGCAACATTATCTCGAACAGTCAAATGTGGGAAAATAGCGTAGTTTTGGAAAACCATACCGATGTTGCGTTTGCTGGGTTCTATGTTATTGATTTTAGTATCATCGAAGTAAAATTCTCCGCCTTCAATACTGTTGAAGCCTGCAATCATTCGAAGAAGAGTCGTTTTTCCACAACCTGAAGGTCCAAGAATAGTGAAAAGACTTCCTTTTGGGATCGTAACATTTAAATTCTCAATGACAGGAATGTCATGGTAGATTTTTTTTGCGTTAATAATTTTGATCTCACTCATACTGAACCTCTTTTACTGTTTCGATTGAATATTAGTGAAAATATCATTGTACTTTTTAAGAATAGCTGATTTATTTTGGATGACGTACTCAGAATCTTCAGTGGCGATATTGATTTCGGTCATTGATTTCATATTTTTATTGGTTTTAGCATTTTTTCGAATGGGTCTAATGGTTGTTTCAGTTCCTAGTTTATCCTGAATGTCTTGAGAAAGAAGGAAATCGATAAATTTTTTAGCGTTTTCCATGTGTTTGGCATTTTTGATAATAGCTGCGTTACCAGGCAAAAAGACGGTTCCTTCTTTTGGATAAATGACTTTTACATCAACGCCATCGTTTAAGAGTTTCAAGGCAGGATCTTCATAGGTGAGTCCGACAGCCATTTCTCCGTCAGCGACTGATTTGTAGACATTTGAAGAACTAGAAGCAATTTTCCCATCTACTAAGCTAAATAGATTTTTCACATATGTCCAAGCTTGCTCATTTTCATAGCCCCCCTGATCTACGAGCATGTTTGTTAATTGAGCAAAGGCGCTAGAAGAATTACTTGGATTAGCAGTTGCGATTTTTCCTTTTAATTTAGGATTGAGTAGATCATTGTAGCCTTCAATTTTAATATCTTTTGTAAGAGCTGAATTGGCAATGATGACACTGACATCAAGTGTATAAGGCGTGTAGAATCCAGTTTTATTTTGATATTCAGGGATTATCTGGTCGTTCTCTTGAGAAATATAAGGTTCAAAAAGATTTTCGTTAGAAGAGAAGAGGGCGTAGGAGCCTCCGAAAATGACATCGGCTACAGGGGATTCTTTTTCAGCCTCAGCTTTTTTGAACAATTCACCAGTGCTGGCTTGTACTAAGTCAACCTTAATACCATATTTTTCTTCGAAGGCAGGGATTGTTTCTTCGATAAGGTCTTCAGGGTTAGGCGAGTAGATAACCAAAGTGTTATCTGAATCTTTTTCAGAGCTAGTTTCCGCTTCTGTTGTTGAAGAACATCCTGATAAAGTAAGAAATATCCATCCACAAGAGAGAAAGAATAGTAGTTTTTTCATAAGAGTCTCCTTTTTTTACGAACGTTTTTACTCTACAACTTGCTTAATGTTTATAATTTGCAGAGTTCTATAGGATATAATAAAAACCTTAAAGAAATCTAAAACGAGGAATATGAGTTAAAGGCGTTAGGGGAAAAAGATGGAAGAGATAAATAATCGATATAAGTTAATTTCAAGTGTTAGCTAATTTTTTATACTGCTAAATAAGCTGGATTTGCGATTCAGTCTTTCTTTCCATCCAAGCCCAAAAGAACATTTCTCGACTTTCAAATTCCCCCAAAAATGGTATAATAGTAACATCATAAAATTGGAGAAATAGCATGAGTTTTTACAATCATAAAGAAATCGAGCCTAAGTGGCAAAAATACTGGGCTGACAATCACACTTTTAAAACAGGAACAGATGCCTCAAAACCTAAGTTTTACGCATTGGACATGTTCCCTTACCCATCTGGAGCGGGTCTTCACGTAGGACACCCAGAAGGCTACACAGCAACTGATATCCTCAGCCGTTTCAAACGTGCCCAAGGTTACAATGTCCTTCACCCAATGGGATGGGATGCCTTTGGTTTGCCTGCTGAGCAATACGCTATGGATACTGGTAATGACCCAGCAGAATTCACAGCGGAAAACATTGCCAACTTCAAACGCCAAATCAATGCGCTTGGATTCTCTTACGACTGGGACCGTGAAGTCAATACTACAGATCCAAACTACTACAAGTGGACGCAATGGATTTTCACTAAGCTTTACGAAAAAGGTTTGGCTTATGAAGCTGAAGTGCCAGTAAACTGGGTTGAAGAGTTGGGAACAGCTATCGCCAACGAAGAAGTACTTCCAGATGGAACATCTGAGCGTGGTGGCTATCCAGTTGTCCGCAAACCAATGCGCCAATGGATGCTTAAAATTACTGCCTATGCGGAGCGCTTGCTCAATGACTTGGATGATCTTGACTGGCCAGAGTCTATCAAAGATATGCAACGCAACTGGATTGGGAAATCAACTGGTGCCAATGTCACCTTCAAAGTAAAAGGGACTGACAAGGAATTCACTGTCTTTACGACACGTCCAGACACCCTCTTTGGTGCGACCTTCACTGTTTTGGCGCCTGAGCATGAACTAGTAGATGCCATCACAAGTCCTGAACAAGCTGAGGCTGTATCTGACTACAAACACCAAGCCAGCCTCAAATCAGACTTGGCTCGTACTGACCTTGCCAAGGAAAAAACAGGGGTTTGGACTGGTGCTTATGCCATCAACCCTGTCAATGGTAAAGAAATCCCAATCTGGATTGCCGACTACGTTTTGTCTAGCTATGGTACAGGTGCTGTTATGGCTGTACCTGCCCACGATGAGCGTGACTGGGATTTTGCTAAACAGTTTGGTCTTCCAATCGTAGAAGTACTTGAAGGTGGAAACGTTGAAGAAGCTGCCTACACAGAAGATGGCCTTCACGTCAACTCTGACTTCTTGAACGGTCTCAACAAAGAAGAAGCGATTGCTAAAATCGTGTCTTGGCTAGAAGAAAAAGGCTTTGGTCAAGAAAAGGTTACCTACCGTCTCCGCGACTGGCTCTTTAGCCGTCAACGTTACTGGGGTGAACCAATCCCAATTATTCATTGGGAAGATGGAACTTCAACAGCTGTTCCAGAAAGTGAATTGCCACTTGTCTTGCCAGTAACCAAGGACATACGCCCTTCAGGTACTGGAGAAAGCCCATTGGCTAATTTGACAGACTGGCTTGAAGTGACTCGTGAGGATGGAGTGAAAGGTCGTCGTGAAACCAATACTATGCCACAATGGGCGGGTTCAAGCTGGTACTACCTTCGCTATATCGACCCACACAACACTGAGAAATTGGCTGATGAGGACCTCCTCAAACAATGGTTGCCAGTAGATATCTACGTAGGTGGTGCAGAACACGCCGTGCTTCACTTGCTTTACGCTCGTTTCTGGCATAAATTCCTCTATGATATCGGTGTTGTTCCAACTAAAGAGCCATTCCAAAAACTATTTAACCAAGGAATGATTTTGGGAACAAGCTACCGTGATCACCGTGGAGCTCTTGTGGCAACTGACAAGGTTGAAAAACGTGACGGTTCCTTCTTCCATGTGGAAACAGGGGAAGAGTTGGAGCAAGCACCAGCCAAGATGTCTAAATCCCTCAAGAACGTTGTCAACCCAGACGATGTGGTGGAACAATACGGTGCTGATACCCTTCGTGTCTATGAAATGTTCATGGGACCACTCGATGCTTCAATCGCTTGGTCTGAAGAAGGATTGGAAGGAAGCCGTAAATTCCTTGACCGTGTTTACCGTTTGATTACAAGTAAAGAAATCGTTGCGGAAAACAATGGCGCTCTTGACAAGGTTTATAACGAAACTGTTAAATCTGTTACTGAGCAAATCGAGTCTATGAAATTCAACACAGCCATTGCTCAGCTCATGGTCTTTGTTAATGCTGCTAACAAGGAAGATAAACTCTATGTGGATTACGCCAAAGGATTTATCCAAATGATTGCCCCATTTGCCCCTCACTTGGCAGAAGAACTCTGGCAAACAGTCGCAGCAACCGGTGAGTCTATCTCTTACGTGGCTTGGCCAACATGGGACGAAAGCAAATTGATTGAAGACGAAATTGAAATCGTCGTTCAAATCAAAGGAAAAGTCCGTGCCAAACTCATGGTCGAAAAAGACCTTTCTCGCGAAGAATTGCAAGAAGTGGCTCTGGCTAACGAAAAAGTTAAGGCAGAGATCGATGGCAAGGAAATCGTGAAAGTGATTGCGGTACCGAATAAGCTTGTAAACATTGTTGTGAAATAAAAATGAATCCTTCAGAGCTAAGCTTTGGAGGATTTTTTGTAGATTACCTGTGAGATGTGATATACTATTCACATCTTTAAACTTATAAGTGTGAGACAAGGAGAAAACTATGCCTGTAAATGAATATGGTCAGATGATTGGTGAACCTGTAGACGATACACCTGGAGTTTTACCGTCACTTGTACGGATAGAAGGACAGTATACGATTATCGAAGCTCTGTCAGTGGAAAAGCATGCGGAGGATTTGCTGGCTGTTTATGGTCCAGAATCACCTCGAGAGATGTGGACCTATCTCTTTCAACCACCAGTAGAAAATCTTGAAGAATTAATTGTTGCTTTAAAGCAGATGATTGAGCGCAAGGATCGCTTCTATTATGCGATTATTGATAAAGCGACTGGAAAGGCGCTGGGGACTTTTTCTCTCATGCGTATTGACCAAGCTAATTGCGTGGTTGAAGTTGGCGCGGTGACCTTTTCTCCGGCTCTCAAACAGACAAGGATGGGAACAGAAGCCCACTATTTGCTTGCTCGTTATGTCTTTGAAGAGCTTAACTATCGCCGTTATGAGTGGAAATGTGATGCACTAAATCTACCTTCTAGAAAAGCAGCAGAACGTTTGGGTTTTATCTACGAAGGCACTTTCCGTCAAGCTGTTATTTATAAAGGGCGTACCAGAGACACGGACTGGATGTCTATGATTGATAAGGATTGGCCAAAGGTCAAAGCTCGTTTTGAATCGTGGTTGCGTTCGGATAATTTTGATGAAAATGGGCAACAAAAACAGAAATTGGAGAGCTGTTGGTGATATTTAGGACTTATGCCAAAGCGAACGTCTATTTTAAACCGTAATTCATCATTATCTTCTGATAAATTAGAGTTTTTAACCAGTCTCTTTTCTTGCATCTAACTTAGATAAGGAATCGTCGACCGTTTTCTCTGTCTTTTATAATCTTTTTGGAATAGGAAATGATAAGTCTTCAAAGTTTCTCTTTGGAGATTTTTTGAGGTTTAATATATAAGTTGCAATAATTAGTATACAGGTAACCTTATTTTGAAAAGGATATTATTTTTATGCATGTTTGACATTTGAAAGTTTTAGGTAAAGGCATAGATAAAACATGGTACTGTGAATTTACATTTTATTCAAAAAATGCTTTTTTTTTAGGAAATATATTATAATAGTTTAAAATAAAAATATTAAGGGAGATTTCTTATGGCTAAGAAAATCAAGGATGAAAATGGGAACATTTATGTGAAAAAAACGCCTTTTTATAAAAAATGGTGGTTCATACTACTTGTTGTACTTGTTGCATTTAGTGCTATTAAAGGAGGAAGTGGAAATAATTCATCGAAACAGTCAACTCCATCCAATTCAAGTGTCCAAGCAACATCATCAGAAGAAACTGTTCAACCAAAGGCATCGGAAGAAACTAAAAATACAAAAGAAAAAACAGCAACTAAGGTAGAACATAAGATTGGAGAAGTTGTTAAAGTTGGGGATGTTGAATACGTTGTAAATTCAAAATCCCTATCTCAAAATGTTGGTGGAGAATATGGAAAAACTGCAAATGGTATTTATTTAATTGTGAATGTAACAGTAAAAAATACTGGTAAAAAATCTATAACAGTTACTGATGATTTCTTTAAACTTTTAAAAGGTGATACGGAGTATGCAACAGATGGTGCTGCTGGTTTGTATGCAAATGAAGAAGCAAAATTTTTCTTATCAGAATTAAACCCCGAAAATAGTATTACAGGAAATGTGGTTTTTGACTTAAGTGATGAGACTGCCAATGCTTCAGGTTTACAGTTACAGGTACAAACAGGTATTTGGGGAACTCAAAAAGGAAAAATTAGTTTAGATTGATAAAATAGTGAAAAATGCATAAGTTCAGTTTTATTACTATGAGTTTATGCATTTTCTTGTTTCTTATTTGATCTTATGTTATTCTTTTATGAGAAATTCAGTAATTGAAAATTCTGATGGAGGAAAGAAAATGATTTTCATTAGAAATCAACAATCCGTCGATTTAGATGACGTTTTGCATCTCTACCAGGCAGTTGGTTGGACAAATTATACCAATCAGCCTCAAATGTTGTCCCAGGCTTTGTCTCATTCACTGGCCATTTATCTAGCGCGTGATGGTGAGAAAATCGTTGGTCTAGTTCGCTTGATTGGAGACGGTTTTTCTTCAGTTTTTGTCCAGGATTTGATCGTCTTGCCTACTTATCAGCGTCAAGGAATTGGCAGCACCTTGATGAAGCAGGCTTTATCCGATTATAAGGATACCTACCAAATCCAACTAGCGACAGAAGAGTCTGAAAAGACTCTTGGATTCTATCGTTCTCTGGGGTTTGAAACCTTATCTAGTTTCCAGTGTACGGGCATGATTTGGGTGAATCGAAAAAATTTAAAATAATTTTTTCACTTAAGCTAATTTTAAGTCTGCCTGTGTATCATGTAATCATTAAATAAAGACCTCCTAACTTTATTTAATGGAAATCCTAAAACTTTTTTCATAATAATCTCCCTAAAGAAGTCACCAAATTCGGTGGCTTTTTTCTTGTTTGCTTTTAGCAATTTTTAATTAGTATTTATTATTTTTGTACAAAATTAAAAACTAGAAAATCTTAAGTTAATTTTAAGTTTGCTTGTGTATTATGTAATCATTAAATAAAGACCTCCCAATACTCTTCGAAAATCTCCCCATACTTCGTTAGAGTCGACTTACCTAACTTTAGTTATGCTTGCGTCGCTCTGCCTAGTCTGATTTCGATTTTCATTGAGTAACCTTTATTTAATAGAAATCCTAAACTTTTTTCATCATAATCTCCTAATAGAGCCACCCAATTTGGTGGCTTTTTTGTTTGATAAAGAAAAATCTCCCTAGTAAATCACTAAGGAGACATGTAGTTAGGATTCTTTTTTGAGTTGTTGATTTCGATACTGTCTGGGAGTTAACTGGAAGTGTTGTTTGAATTGTCGATTAAAATTTGAGAGGTTAGTAAAGCCAACCTGGCTTGCTATTTCTTGAACACTTTGATTGGTCTGTACGAGCTTTTCGCAAGCTTTTTCCAGGCGCAATCGTATGAGATACTCCATACAGCTTGTCCCAGTATGCTGTTTGAAAATATTCATAAAGTGATTTTTGCTATATCCAAACGTAGCAGCAAGCTGGTCAATTTGAATGGGCTCCGCATAGTGTTGCTCAAGATAGCTAATCATTTCTTTTAATTTCTGATATTTTTGATAGGTATCATCTGTATAGTGTCGATTGACATACCTGTACTTAAAGAGAAGATAGAGAAATTCATAGAGTTTTGCCTTTAAAAGGAGATCATAATAAATACTCTGCTCTTCAAGGATAGAAAAAAGAGATAAAAGACAATCGCGAATCGGTTCATAAGCATGATTATCTGGCGAAATCCGAGGAGTGAGATAAAAATGCCCAGAGTATATTGGTTGAATATAGCGTTGGCTAAAGCTGTCAATTTGACTTCTACCTAGGAAATCTAAATGAATACGAAAAACTGTTGAAATTTGTTCTTGATTTTCAATAGGGTAGATAGCGTGAGGAGAAGTTGGCTGAATTAGAAAAATATCACCTTCATGACTTTCAAAGCGCTCAGAGTTGATATAGAAGGTAGCAGTTCCTTTTTTGACATAGACAATCTCGAGTTCAGGATGCCAATGATAGATGGTATTAGAAGATTGCTTAGATAAGATTTGTTTTTCAAAATCATAGGGAAAATCAGATGGGTTATCTCGTAAAAGTCTTGACTGCTGAGCCATGATAAAACCTCCCAATAAGCTATTTCTAGTTTTATTATACCAAAAAAAGGGCGGGACAAAAAATCCCGACCCTGCCTTAAATTAGTAATGAGTATTTGATGAGAAGTTCTTTCTCTAACCTTTCTTCTTCATGTAAAGGAGGTTGAGAAGAAGCCCAACAACTGCGAGAGCGATAGCAACGTAGAATGCGGCACTGTAATTTCCATTGTTAGCTGCTGCCATTTGAACCGCAACTTTAGGTGCAAAAAATGCAGCTAAAGAATAACCTGTGAAGACGATACCGTAGTTAACTCCCTGATTAGCAGGTCCGTAGTTCTCCATGACAATAGATGGGAAGACGCCCATAACACCACCGAAGCAGATACCAAGGCCGATGATTCCTAGAGTAAAGCCAAATTGACCAGGGATGATTGTTAAGGAGAAGAGTGCCAATACGATTACAGAATAGATAATCAATAATGTTTTTGAACGACCAATTTTATCAGAGAGTGAACCCCAGATAAAGCGGCCACTAGAGTTTGCGATTGAATAAAGAGAGACATAGAGAGCTGCTGTACCAGCAGATAGTCCAAACATTGATTGGCCAATTGGGGATGCTTGAGAGGCGATCATCAAGCCAGAAAAAGCACCAACAAAGAACATGCTGATAATGATGTAGAATAAAGGACTTTGTAGCATTTCTTTCCAGTTTTTATTGGCAGGTCCTTGTTTAGTTTGTACAGGAGCTTTCCAACCTGCTGGTTGGTAGCCACTTGGGGCTGCCTTGATGAAGAAAATGGCACAGATAATAACAACAATATAGACAAGTCCAATTGTTCGAAAAGCAAAGAAGGCATCTTGTTTTTGAATGAGACTACTTGCAACTGGTGACGCGATAACTGCAGCAAATCCCATACCTCCTGTTAGAATCCCAGAAGCTAAACCACGTTTATCAGGGAAGAGGCGAAGAGAATTTGAGAGGGCTCCTGAATAGGCGAATCCTTGACCAAGACCTGCCATTAAACCATAGGTCAAATAGAGCATAGCTGGTGAGCTTGCATAACCAGTTAGGAAAAAGCCACTAGCAAATAGAAGGGCACCAAGGGCGATTGTCCATTTTACATATCCCTTGTCTACCAGATACCCCCCTAGAATCATAGGGATAGGTCCGATAGCTGAGTTGATGGCAAATGCAAGCATGATTTCGGACATAGACCAACCTGTTGAAGAACTTAGAGGTCCAGCGAAAACGGAAAAAGAATAGACAGCACCTGTACAGAGAAGAATAGCAGTTGATGCAGCTAAAACTTGCCAACGATTGAATGTCTCTTTCATAAGAAGACCCTCCTTTAACTTAATACATTTTTCACAAAGACTATAACATAGTTAAAAATGAGGGTCAATACTTTCTAAGAAAATATTGTTAATTTTTTTACTAACTTATACTAAACTAAGATAAACTGATAGAATAACACAATGTTTTAGGATTATCGATTTACATGATAGGCTAAAGTTGTATAATGATATTAAATCAAACAAATAAAGGGGGTAGCAAGATGAAATTAGTTGCTATCGTTGGAACAAATTCTGACCGCTCAACCAATCGGAAACTCTTGAAATTTATGCAAAAGCATTTTTCAGATAAAGCCGATATTGAGGTATTGGAGATCAAACAATTGCCAGCATTTAACGAACCTGAGGACAAGCTAGCACCAGCCGAAGTTCAAGCTTTTTCAGAAAAAATCCTCGAGGCGGATGGTGTGATTATATCAACACCAGAGTATGATCATACTATACCGGCACCCTTAGCTTCAGCCTTGGAATGGATTGCCTATACCAGTCGTGCTTTGATTAACAAACCAACGATGATTGTAGGAGCTTCTCTTGGATTGCTTGGAACATCTAGAGCCCAAGCACACTTGCGTCAGATTCTTGATGCGCCTGAACTGAAAGCAAGAGTCATGCCAGGAACAGAGTTTTTCCTAGGACATTCTGAACAAGTATTGGACGATGACTATAATTTGAACAATCCTGAAAAAGTCGCAGAGTTGGAAGAACATTTTGCAGAATTCCAAAATTTTGTTGAACTAACAAAGGCTTTGGTCAAACCAGAAGATACAAATCGTAAGAAATCTTTCATCTGGGAAGAATGGTTGAAAGCATAAGTATTTCAAGAAAGGAGAACAATCCATGAAATTAGTAGCTATTGTTGGTACCAATGCCAAACAATCCTATAACCGTAGTTTGTTGCAATTTATGAAAAGACATTTTGCGTCAAAAGCTGACATTGAAATTTTAGAAATTACCGATGTACCAATGTTCAATGAAACCGATGATCAAACAGATACACCTGTTATTCAGAAGTTTAACAAAGCAATTTCGGAAGCTGATGGTGTCATCATCTCTACACCTGAACACAATCATACAATCCCATCAAGTTTAAATAGTTTGCTTGAATGGTTGTCTTTTAACATTCATCCACTAGATGGGAAGCCAACCATGATTGTCGGAGCTTCCTATGATGTTCAAGGCTCTTCACGTGCCCAACTTCACCTTCGTCAGATCCTTGATGCACCTGGAGTAAATGCAACAGTTATGCCAGGAAGTGAATTTTTACTTGGTCGAGCTCATCGAGCATTTGATGCAAATGGAGATCTGATAGATGAGCGAACTGTTGATTTCTTAGATAGCTGTTTCTATCGTTTCCTTCGCTTTGTCTCTGTTGCAAACCAACTAAACCTTCCTGAAGAAATTCGATTTGAACCAGGAACATACCATGTTACAACTGAAGGTCATAATGGTAAATTACCGATGGACGTCACAGTTTCTGAAGACCGTATTGAAAAAATTGAAATCGATTCTTCTGGAGAATCTTCAGGGATTGCAGATGTCGTCTTCACCCGTATTCCAGCGGAAATCATTGAGGGGCAAACCTTAAATGTTGATGCGGTGTCAGGAGCTTCTGTGACTTCAAATGGTGTCTTGGATGGAGTTGCGCGTGCAGTTAAACAAGCGGGTGCAAATCCAGATGTTTTACGTAAACGTTCAAAAGCTCCATCTGCTTTGGATAAAGAGGATAAAACTTATCAGGCAGATGTTGTCATCGTCGGAGGTGGAGGTGCTGGTTTAGCTGCGGCAGCTGCAGTCTTGCAAGCTGGTAAGAAGCCGATTGTTGTTGAGAAATTCCCAGCAATTGGAGGAAATACTGTTCGTGCGGGTGGCCCAATGAATGCGCCAGATCCAGCATGGCAAGGAACCTTCGCAGCTCATCCAGGTGAGGCACATACGCTTCAAGAATTGATTGCGACAGATGAATCAACGATTGACCCAGAATATTTAGAGGACTTTAGAGCCTTGAAGGTTGAGGTTGAGAAGTATTTGCAAGATCCAAGCTATTTGTTTGATTCTACCTTACTTTACCGTATCCAAACTTATATCGGTGGAAAACGAAAAGATTTACAAGGACATGAAATTCATGGCCAATATGATTTGGTTTCTGTATTGACCGAACGTGCCCTAGAGTCTGTTCGCTGGTTGGAAGACATCGGTGTTGAATTTGTTCGTAGTGAAGTAACAATGCCAGTTGGAGCCCTTTGGCGTCGTGGCCATAAGCCGGTTCAACCAATGGGTTATGCCTTTATCTCGGTTCTACAAAAATATGTTCTAGAAAATGGAGGCAAGATATTGACGGACTCTCCAGTCAAAGAATTGCTTGTAGAAGAAGGGGTTGTCAAAGGTGTCAGAGCAGAAGGCCGAAACGGTCAAACCATCATCGTTCATGCAGAAGCCGTTGTTCTAGCTTCTGGAGGATTTGGTGCTAATACCAAGATGCTACAAAAATACAATACTTACTGGACCGAAATCGCGGATGATATTGCCACCTCTAATACACCAGCTGTAACAGGAGATGGAATCCTCTTAGGTCAAAGTGTAGGTGCAGATCTAGTGGGTATGGGCTTTAGTCAAATGATGCCAGTATCCGATCCAGTGACAGGAGCCCTCTTCTCAGGACTTCAAGTTCCTCCAGCTAACTTCATCATGGTAAATACTGAAGGTAAGCGGTTTGTAGATGAGTACGGTAGCAGAGACAAGCTATCTCAAGCAGCGATTGATAATGGTGGCTTGTTCTACTTGATTGCAGATGACCGCATCAAGGCAACAGCCTACAATACTAGCCAAGAAAAAATCGATGCTCAAGTCAAAGCAGGAACTCTCTACCGTGCAGATACGATAGAAGAGTTGGCTGTTCAAATTGGTATGGATCCACAGGTGTTAGCAGATACAATCAAGAAGTACAACTCTTATGTTGATGCAGGATTTGACCCTGAATTTAATAAGGGTAGTTTCGATCTCAAGTGTGAGGTTGCACCATTCTACGCAACACCAAGAAAACCTGCTGTTCACCATACAATGGGTGGACTCAAGATTGATACTTCAACACACGTTTTGAATGAACAAGGTCAGGTAATCCCTGGATTGTATGCTGCCGGAGAAGTCGCAGGTGGACTTCATGCAGGTAACCGTCTAGGAGGGAATTCACTTACGGATATCTTTACTTTTGGACGTATTGCAGGTCAAACAGCTGTTCAAGAAAATTGTTAATAATAGATTTAAATTCTTAAGCTAACTTTAAGTCTGCTTGTGTATCATGTAATCATTAAATAAAGACCTCCTAATACTCTTCTAAAATCTCCCCATACTTCGTTAGAGTCGACTTACCTAACTTTAGTTATGCTTGCGTCGCTCTGCCTAGTCTGATTTCGATTTTCATTGAGTAACCTTTATTTAATAGAAATCCTAAAACTTTTTTCATCATAATCTCCTAATGAAGTCACCCAATTTGGTGGCTTTTTTCTTGTTTGCTTTTAGCAATTTTTAATTAGTATTTATTATTTTTGAACAAAATTAAAAACTAGAAAATCTGAAGCTAACTTTAAGTATTCTTCTGTATCATGTAATCATTAAATAAAGACCTCCTAACTTTATTTAATAGAAATCCTAAACTTTTCTTTTTCATAATAATCTCCCTAATGAAGCCACCAAATTCGGTGGCTTTTTTGTTTGTGGGCTGGATTTTTGCTATAATAGGAGCATGAGTAGAATTTTAGATAATGAAATCATGGGCGATGAGGAGTTGGTAGAACGTACTCTCCGTCCCCAATATTTACGTGAATATATCGGTCAGGACAAGGTCAAGGATCAGCTTCAAATCTTTATCGAAGCAGCGAAAATGCGAGATGAGGCGCTGGACCATGTTCTTTTGTTTGGCCCTCCAGGTCTCGGGAAAACAACCATGGCTTTTGTCATTGCCAATGAATTGGGAGTCAATCTCAAACAAACGTCTGGTCCCGTTATTGAAAAAGCCGGTGATCTGGTAGCGATTTTGAATGACTTGGAGCCAGGAGATGTTCTTTTCATTGATGAGATTCATCGCTTGCCTATGTCGGTGGAAGAGGTGCTTTACAGTGCTATGGAAGACTTCTACATCGACATCATGATTGGTGCGGGGGAAGGTAGTCGCAGTGTCCATCTAGAATTACCACCTTTTACCTTGATTGGTGCGACGACACGAGCAGGGATGCTTTCAAATCCACTTCGTGCACGTTTTGGGATCACTGGTCACATGGAATACTATACACATGCTGACTTGACAGAGATTGTCGAGCGGACGGCAGATATCTTTGAGATGGAAATTACCCATGAAGCTGCTGCTGAGTTGGCTTTACGCAGTCGTGGAACTCCTCGTATTGCCAATCGTCTCCTTAAGCGCGTGCGCGACTTTGCCCAAATTATGGGCGATGGCTTGATTGATGATGTGATTACGGACAAGGCCTTGACTATGCTGGATGTAGACCATGAAGGCTTGGACTATGTGGACCAGAAAATCCTTCGCACCATGATTGAGATGTACGGTGGTGGTCCTGTCGGTCTAGGTACTCTTTCGGTTAATATTGCGGAAGAGCGTGAGACGGTAGAGGATATGTATGAACCTTACCTGATCCAGAAAGGTTTTATCATGCGAACTCGTTCAGGACGGGTGGCGACGGCCAAGGCTTATGAGCATTTGGGGTATGAATATATTGAAAAATGAGACTGAAATTTTAGACTCTTTCAGAGAAAATCCTGAAATGATGGCTATTTTGACCATCATCCGTGACCTGGAATTAAATGATTCCTGGTTAGCAGCTGGTTCGGTTCGAAATTTTATCTGGAATCTCTTGTCAGATAAACCAGCCTTTGACCGTGAAACGGATGTGGACGTCATTTTCTTTGACCCAGAGGTGAGTTATGAAGAAACGTTGGCTATAGAAAGTAAGTTGAGAGAGGATTTTCCCCAGTATCAATGGGAGCTGAAGAATCAAGTCTATATGCATCAGCATAGTCCCCATACGCCTCCCTATGTGAATTCCTGTGATGCCATGAGTAAATATCCTGAATGTTGTACGGCGATAGGTCTTCGCTTGCATTCTGATGCAACTTTGGAGCTCTTTGCCCCTTATGGTTTGGAAGATATTTTGAACTTTCAGGTTTCTCCGACCCCTCATTTCTTAGAAAATGAAGACCGGATGAAGCTCTATCAAAAACGTTTATCTAAGAAAAACTGGCAAGAAAAATGGAAAAATCTTACATTTAAAATAACTTAAGGAAACTTTAAGTTAGGAGTTGTATACTTATCTCAGAAGTTAAGAAGACCTTAACTTTAACTCCTAAAACTTTTTCATAATAATCTCCCTATAAAAATTAAGTCGCCCAATCAGGCGACTTTTTTTGTTGCGGAATAAAGTGTTATCTTATCACTGTTAAGATTATAGTAGAGTGACAAAATCTCGGGGTATGAAACTAAACAAGTTTGAAAAAAATTGGATTCAAAGTTTGCTGATATTCGTTTTATCAATAAAAATGAGAAAATGAAATCTAGTGAGTTAAAATAAAGGAAAAAATCGTCAAAAAGTTTAGACATAGATGACAAAAATGTGCTATAATATAATGACCAAAACATTAGTCCATATCATAAATTTGTGATTTTTTTTGCTAATAAAGATTATAAAATAAGAAAAAACCGAATTATAGACGTTTTTTCAGCAAAAAGACAAACCAGACTGAGTTTTATAAAAAAATAGAATCCAAGGAGACTAAAAATGTTTTTTAGACGTCAGAAAGGACGATATAGAGAAACAGACCGAGTAACGAGGTATAAA
>NZ_KV795009.1:0-33836 GCF_001808865.1 Streptococcus sp. HMSC061D10
TGTCTATCGATTTCTGTCCCACCGCCTTTTGTTATCTTCTATGTAAAATTTATTTTTAAAATATTGGATACAGTTTGTATTCAAAAAACTAACATATTATAATTTGAGGATAAAATTAAAGTTTTAGCATAATTTCATGAAAATTTTCTGAATCATCATCTAAATCTACATGGACGAAAAAGTGGCTAAAAAATAAGCAAAGTAGTAGCTTTAATAGAAGAAATGGGGTAGAATGGTAGAAGTTGCTTTTCGGTAGCTTATAATCGAATTGACAGACAAATCTTTTAGGTGTAAATGTTGTTACATCAACGATTTTACTAAACTATTATATTTTTTTTGTTTTCAAAGTATAATTTATCTTATATTTGAAACTAGATGAATTTGAATCAGTTTTTGAAAAGAGCCCTCATATAGTTTTTGAATCCTAGCAAATGGTATTCCTATGCCTTCCAATCTTGCTAAAATTGATGAAAAACGATATGATAGAATGAAAAAAAGCGAGGTGAAATATGGACCAAAGACGGATTCAAACAGAAACACAGCAGATACTTGAAGATGTATTAGACAAGGCTTCTTTACAAGAGGGAGCACTATTTGTCTTAGGTTTGTCTTCGAGTGAAGTGCTGGGAGGACACATCGGAAAAGATTCGAGTCAGGAAATCGGTGAACTTATTGTCAAGACTATGTTGGAACTGTTGGCGGCTAAGGGAATTCACCTGGCTGTTCAAGGTTGTGAACATGTCAATCGGGCTTTAGTTGTTGAACGAGAAGTAGCTATAAAATATCAGTTGGAGATTGTGAGTGTACTCCCGACCTTACATGCAGGAGGGTCTGGTCAGTTGGCCGCCTTTCGCTATATGAAGGATCCCGTGGAGGTCGAATTTATCAGGGCAGATGCTGGTCTGGATATTGGTGATACAGCTATCGGTATGCATATCAAACATGTTCAGGTACCCATTCGACCAATCTTAAGAGAGATTGGTCAGGCTCATGTGACGGCACTTGCAAGTCGACCAAAACTCATTGGAGGGGCGCGTGCTCAATATCCAATAGATCATATTAGGAAGATATAAAATGAATACTAGAAAAATGCAGTTTGAGAGAGTCATTAAATACTCTATTCGGAAGTTCTCAGTTGGTGTCGGTTCTGCGGTTATCGGGACATTTCTTTTGGGGGCAAATAACTTTTTAGTTGAAACTGTTTCAGCTAACGAAGTGGTAACACCCAACCAAGTTCATTACCGTTATTTGGCTGAACAAGAATTGACAGAAGCAGAAAAAGCTTTGATCCATCACGAACTCCCTTCTGATTTAAAGCAAGATGATGTTGTCTATCTTGTTTACAGAAAGAAGGAAGTGAATTCTCAACAATTGCCAAACACTGGAAGCAAGGAGCTGGCACTGGCAACTCTTGGTTTTGCAACAGCGTCTATGGTTGTTGTGGTGATGTCTAAAAAACACCGCAATAAAATGCTTGGCCTTCTCTTTATCGGAGCTCTAGGTGGTAGTTACTTTATCCCTCAGTCAGCTCAAGCCTTTGAGAATAAAATCTTGGTTTCCTTCAATCAAACGATTGCAGCAAGTAGTCAAGAGGACTTGGCAAAAGGTGTCATTCAAATCGAAGGATACGAATACGTCGGTTACTTTAAAGCATCAGACTTCCAAGACCAACCAGAGCAAATGACGACTGCTAAGGGAACTCAAGAAGAAGGCCACGAAGGCGAATCTTTGGTTCAACCAGAGTTGCCAGCCTACACCGACGAACTTACAGCCAAAGGCACCCAAGAAGAAGGTCACGAAGGCGAATCCCTAGTTCAACCAGAAGCTCCAGCTTATACGGGCGAGATTAGTGCCAAAGGCACCCAAGAAAAAGGCCACGAAGGCGAATCCCTAGTTCAACCAGAGTTGCCAGCCTACACTAGCGAGATTAGTGCCAAAGGCACCCAAGAAGAAGGTCACCAAGGTGAGTCTTTGGTTCAGCCAGAGTTGCCAGCCTACACCGGCGAGCTTACAGCCAAAGGCACCCAAGAAGAAGGTCATGAAGGTGAATCCCTAGTTCAACCAGAAGTCCCAGCTTATACAGGCGAGCTTACAGCCAAAGGTACCCAAGAAGAAGGCCACGAAGGCGAATCTTTGGTTCAACCAGAGTTGCCAGCCTACACCGGTGAGATCACAGCTAAAGGCACCCAAGAAGCAGGTCATGAAGGCGAATCCTTAATTCAACCAGAAACTCCAGCTTATACCGGTGAGATTAGTGCCAAAGGCACCCAAGAAGAGGGGCACCAAGGTGAATCTCTAGTTCAGCCAGAATCCCCAGCTTATACAGGCGAGATTAGTGCCAAAGGAACCCAAGAAGCAGGTCACCAAGGTGAATCCCTAGTTCAGCCAGAATTGCCAGAGTATAAAGTAGCTGAAGCAACTATTACAGAAACTGAAACAGTAGCAGTTCCATATACAAAGGAGTATGTAGCTGATGATACTCGTTACACTGATGAAGAAACAGTGATTCAAAACGGTCAAGCAGGAAGTCAGCTGATTCATCGTGTCTATAAGACAGTCAATGGCCAAAAAGTTGGGGACCCAATCAGCACGAGTACAGAAACTGTTACGGCACCAGTAAACGAAAAAATTAGTCGTGGTACAAAGGCTATTGAAGGTCAAGTTGAAGAAGTTTCATTTGAAGAAATTCCTTTCGAGACAAGAACAGAAGTAGACAGCACTCTTCCGAAGGGAACAGAAGTTGTTGCTCAAGCTGGTCAAAACGGTAAGAAAAAGATTACCAAAGTCTATAAGACTCTTAAGGGCGTGAAAACTGCAGATGCTCCAACGATTTCAGAGGAAGTTGTTGAAGCAGTTCAAGATCGTATCATCAAAAAAGGTGATCAAATCCTGACTGAGCCAACGTTGACCCTCACTCATATAGATAAAGAAGAATTAGAGCGTAGTGCTAAGGTTCGTTACCAATTGGTAAAACCAACAGGTGTAACCATTAAATCTCTTGAAGTTGTTTTGAAAGATAGTGACACTAGCCTTCAAACAGTCAATATGTCTGAGGGAGATTTGACCGCTAATCTTACGAACTTGAAGTATTACAAGGACTACAAGATTGCGACCAAGATGGTTTACGATCGTGGAAATGGGAACGAAGAAGTAGTTCTCACGGAAGAACCACTAAGGCTGGATTTAAAGAAAATCGAGATTAAAGATATTCTAAGAACGGATTTGATCAAATATGAAAATCAAATCGAAATGGATGAAACTCGACTGACTTCAGTGCCAACCGACTTGTCAAACTATTATCTGAAAGTTACCTCTAATGACCATAAGACCAATCTACTAGCGGTTCAAAAAATCGAAGAGTCAACAATTGATGGAAAACAAGTCTACAAGGTAACAGCAGTAGCGGAGAACTTGGTTCAACGTAATGTCGATAATCGCTTTAATGAAACTTATACCTACTATATTGAAAAACCAAAAGCTAGTCAGGATGGTGTTTTCTACGACTTTGGAGAATTGATCCAAGCCATTCAGGCAAATCCTGCTGGTGAATTTAAACTGGGTCAAAGTATGAGTGCTCGTAACGTTGTTCCTCAAGGTAAATCTTACATTACTTCGGAGTTTACTGGTAAACTATTGAGTGATGGTGACAAACGTTTTGCTATCCATAATTTGGAACATCCCCTCTTCAATGTCATTAATGGTGGGACTATTAAGAACATTAACTTTGAAAATGTAGATATTAATCGTTCTGGTCAAAATCAAATTGCTACGGTTGGATTTAACCTTAAAAATAAAGGTCTGATTGAAGATGTTAAGGTGACTGGTTCGGTTACTGGTAACAATGATGTTGCAGGTATTGTCAATAAGATTGATGAAGATGGTAAGGTTGAAAATGTCGCCTTTATTGGTAAAATCAACTCTGTAGGAAATAACTCGACAGTTGGTGGTATTGCTGGTTCAAACTATATGGGCTTTGTCAATAGAGCCTATGTAGATGCGACTATTACGGCGCAAAATGCAAATGCAAGTATGCTAGTGCCATTTGTCACTTACATGCTAAATAGTTGGAAATCAGGTACAAAAGCAAGATTAACAAATTCTGTTGCCAAGGGTATCCTTGATGTTAAAAATACTAGAAACGTTGGTGGTATTGCCTCTAAAACATGGCCATATGGAGCTGTACAAGATAACGTAACATATGCTAAAGTAATCAAAGGTCATGAAATATTTGGTTCTAACGATGTTAACGATGAAGATGGTGGCCCACATATTAAAGACCTTTTTGGCGTAGTTGGCTATAGCTCAGCTGAGGATGGTACTGGTAAAGATACCAAGAGTCTTAAAAAACTCAAACATTTGACTAAGGAAGAAGCTGATAAGCGTGTTGCTGGTTACAATATTACAGCTGATAAATTCATAAGTGAATCTTATGAATTGAACAAGTTGAACAATGTAAGCACCCGTGAAGCAGCTTATGAGTCTATTCAAGACTACAATCCAGACTATAAACTTGCTTATAAGAATATTGAAAAAATACAACCATTCTATAACAAAGATTTTATCGTTAATCAAGCTAATAAATTAGATAAGAACCACAAGTTAAATACTAAAGAAGTTATTTCTGTTACTCCAATGAATGATAATAACTTTGTAACAGATCTAAGTGTTGCAAACAAAATTATTGTTCACTATGCTGATGGAACAAAAGATTACTTCAACCTATCTTCTAGTGATGAGGGTCTAAGTAATGTTAGAGAATACACTGTAACAGACTTAGGTATTAAATATACACCTAATATCGTTCAAAAAGATCATAGTGCTTTAATTAACGGTATCGTATATATCTTAAACCCTATCGAGCTTCAATCTGATCCAATTTACCAAAAACTTGGCAGAACAGGACCTAATAAAGTAAATGCGATTAAAAATCTATTCTTAGAAGAAAGTTTCGACTATGTAAAAGCTAATCTTAATACATTAGTAACTAAACTAGTTGAAAATGAAGATCACCAACTTAATAATTCTCCCGCAGCTCAACAAATGATTCTTGATAAAGTTGAGAAAAATAAAGCTGCCCTATTATTAGGTTTAACATACTTAAACCGTTACTACGGCGTTAAATTTGGTGATGTTAATATTAAAGAATTAATGTTATTCAAACCTGATTTCTATGGTAAAAACGTTGATGTTCTTGATAGATTAATTGAAATTGGATCTAAAGAGAATAATATCAGTGGTTCAAGAACATACGATGCTTTCGGTGAGGTTCTAGCGAAATACACTAAATCTGGAGATTTAAATGGTTTCTTAGACTACAACAGAGGATTATTCACTAATATCGATAATATGAATGATTGGTTCATTGATGCGACTAAGGATAAGGTCTATGTAGTAGAAAAAGCTTCTCAAAATCCAGGAGTTGGCGAACATAAATATCGTGCTTATGACAATTTGACTCGTGGTCTTCATAGAAAAATGATTCTACCTTTGTTGAATCTAGATAAGACAGAAATGTTCCTCATTTCTACTTACGATACGATGTCTTATGGTACAGCTAATAAGTACAATACTACTTTGGAAAAACTTAAACCGGAGATTGATCTAGCCGCACAACGTCAGATTAATTATCTTGATTTCTGGCATCGATTGGCCTTGGATAATGTGAAGAATAGATTGTTCAAAGATATCGTCTATCCAGTTTGGGAAGGATTCTATGTTTGGGGTCACGGTTGGCCAGGCTGGCCTGAACGCTATGGCCAATTCAAAAATAGTACGGAAGTATATGCCCCAATCCGTGAAATCTATGGACCTGTAGGAGAATACTACGGTGATAATGGAGCTGTTGCTGGAGCTTATGCAAGTATTTACGATAATCCAAATGATAATCGTGCTAAAGTAACTTTCGTTATGTCTAATATGATTAGCGAATACGGAGCTTCTGCGTTCACACACGAGACTACACACTTAAATGACCGTCTTGTTTACTTCGGTAATTTTGGTCGTCGTGAAGGTACAGATGTTGAAGCCTTTGCCCAAGGTATGCTTCAATCACCTGCAACACAAGGCCACCAAGGTGAATATGGAGCTCTAGGATTAAACATGGCATTTGAAAGACCTAACGATGGTAACCAATGGTATAATACGAATCCAAATGATCTTAAATCACGTGAAGCTATCGATAACTACATGAAAGGTTATAACGATACTCTGATGATGTTAGACAATCTTGAGGCTGATGCAGTTCTTGGACAAAATAGTCAAGAATTGAATAATGCTTGGTTCAAGAAAGTTGATAAGCAAATGAGAGGAAACTCTAAGAACCAATACGATAATGTTCGTGCTCTAAATGATACTGAAAAAGCTATTCAACTTCATTCCGTGAACGACCTAGTAGATAACAACTTTATGACTAACCGTGGACCAGGAAATGGTATCTATAAACCAGATGACTTTAGTTCTGCATATGTCAACGTCCCTATGATGACAGGTATCTATGGTGGTAACACAAGTGAAGGTGCTCCTGGAGGAATGTCATTTAAACATAATACATTCAGATTATGGGGTTACTACGGCTATGAAAAAGGCTTCCTAGGCTATGCTACTAATAAGTATAAACAAGAGGCTAAGGCTGCAGGTAAGAACACCCTAGGTGATGACTTTATTATCAACAAGATTTCTGAAGGAAAATTCAACAATCTTGAAGATTGGAAGAAAGCTTACTATAAAGAAGTGAAAGACAAGGCTACAAATGGTTTGACAACCTTTGAAGTAAATGGAACTAGCATTTCATCTTACAGTGATCTTCTTCGCTTGTTCAAGGAAGCTGCTGCTAAGGATGCTGCAACCTTAAAAACAGAGAAGAATGGTAATAAGTCTGTGTCAACAAATAATGTAACCAAACTTAAGGAAGCTGTTTATAAGAAACTTCTTCAACAAACAGATAGCTTTAAAACTTCTATCTTTAAATAATCCAAAGCTCTCATCTGCTTAGCAGGTGGGAGTTTTTTGGTAATCAAGAAGATTATTGATTTTCCAAACAGATTCTAAGTATTTTTAGCAAGGTAGGTATATAATAGAACTACAAAGCCAATATCTATATTCATATAACAAAAAAGAAGGTGATGAAGATGAAAACATGGCAAGCAACTGTATTGGTCTGCACTAGTCAGGTTTGTCTATCGGCTTGTAACAATCAGATGGAGAACCAAGCTGATAAGCAAAATAGAGACAAAAATGCGCAAGTTAGTTCTCAAATGGCAAAACAAGGTGAAGCAGTTCCAGACTTTGAGCTTATGGGAGTTGATGGTAAAACCTATCGCCTATCAGATTACAAAGGCAAAAAGGTCTATCTCAAATTTTGGGCTTCATGGTGTTCTATTTGTCTAGCCAGCCTCCCTGATACCGATGAACTGGCAAAAGAAGCTGGCGATGACTTTGTAATCTTGACAGTCGTTTCTCCTGGTCAAAAAGGCGAGCAAGCAGAAGAAGGCTTCAAGGAATGGTATCAGGGCTTGGACTATAAAGATTTACCAGTATTGTTAGACCCTTCGGGACAACTTTTGGCGAGTTACGGAGTTCGTTCTTATCCGACTCAGGCCTTTATTGATAAGGAAGGTAGACTCGTTAAGACCCAACCAGGTTTTATGGACAAAGAAACTATTTTACAGACGCTAAAAAGCATAGATTAGAGGCTCATCATGAATGATAAATTAAAAATAATTGTATTCATTGGAATCATCATTTGCATTATTATCGGAATTTTATTTCTTTTGGAAAAAAGGAGCGCAAGCTACACAGATACCACTCAAATCGAGAAGGCAGCAGTTAGTCAAGGACAAAAGGCCAAGAAAAAAACTGATTCAAGTAAAGATGCTGACTTGCATGAAATCTATCTAGCTGGAGGTTGTTTCTGGGGAGTCGAAGAATATTTTTCACGAGTAGCAGGTGTGACAGATGCTGTCTCTGGTTATGCTAATGGTAGAGGAGAAACAACCCAGTATGAATTGATCGGCCAAACTGGGCATGCTGAGACTGTTCATGTGACCTATGATGCCAATCAAATCTCTCTAAAAGAGATCTTGCTTCATTATTTCCGCATTATCAATCCAATCAGTAAGAATAAGCAGGGAAATGATGTGGGGACTCAGTACAGAACAGGAGTCTACTATACAGATGAGAAAGATTTAGAAGTCATCAATCAAGTTTTTGACCAAGTTTCTAAGAAGTACGACCAACCTCTAGCGGTTGAAAAGGAAGCCTTAAGCAATTTTATCGTGGCTGAAGATTACCACCAAGACTATCTCCAGAAAAACCCTAATGGCTATTGCCATATCAATGTCAATCAAGCATCCTATCCTGTTATTGATGCAAGTCAATATCCAAAACCGAGCGACGATGAATTGAAAAAACTTTTGTCTCCAGAGGAGTATGCCGTGACACAAAATGGTCAAACAGAACGTGCCTTTTCAAATCGTTACTGGGATAAATTTGAAGCAGGTCTTTATGTGGATGTTGCGACTGGCGAACCTCTCTTTTCTTCGAAAGATAAATTTGAATCGGGCTGTGGTTGGCCAAGTTTTACCCAGCCTATCAGTCCAGATGTTGCGACCTACAAGGAAGACAAGTCATACAATATGGTCAGAACGGAAGTCAAAAGTAGAACTGGTGATTCCCACTTAGGACATGTTTTTACAGATGGGCCTAAGGACAAGGGAGGCTTACGCTATTGTATCAATAGTCTGTCCATTCGCTTTATTCCAAAGGATCAGATGGAAGAAAAGGGCTATGGCTATCTGTTGGATTATGTAGAGTGATCTTGATATTTTTAAAAAGAGTTTACTTGAAATACATTTAAATTCATAAGAAGTGTAGAATTTGGATTTTAGAAGCGGTTGGGCAATTTAATCGAACGTGTTGGGATCACTCCTGAAAATTTTTGATTTTGAAAATAAGTAAGGTGAAAGTTATCCGTTTTTCAATGCTTGAAGCTATTTGTAAAGAACTAGGATGCCAGCCTGGTGATATATTGGAGTATGTGCCAGACTAAAAATGTGGTTCAGCCAATGCTGATCCGCTTTTTTATTTAAACAAAACATAGATTTCTAATTATCCTTTTAAATCTCATTAAATGCTCGCAAATCCTTATTCTAAAGGGCTTCGAGCATTTTTACTGTTGGAAGATACTTCACGTTTCCTTATATATTTCCTCATGAATTGACTGTCAGAAGTGGTAAATTAGTAGTAAATTCATCTGTACTACTAAGCAACAAGACGTTCCTGCTGTTTCTTTTTTTCCAAGCGGTTCATCTCTGCCATAGCAGAATCGAATGTAGCATGTGCGTAATAGTTCAGCGTCATGTTTATATTCGCATGCCCCATAATGTACTGCAATGCTTTTGGGTTCATTCCTGCATTTGCATAGTTAGTGCAGAACGTATGACGCAAAATGTGTGGAGTGATATGGGGTAGCTTATCCTCATGATATTTATTGTATTTCTTGACAAGGTTTTTCAACATACCATTGTAATCACTTGCCACTTTAGGATAGTCTTTCCCATTGAGAAAAAGGAAATTACTATAACCATCAATCACAACACATTTACGGTTCTTCCGATTCGCCAGCACTCGCTGAAACGCTTGATAGGCTTCTTCAACCATAGGAACTTGTCGTTCGCCACTTTTAGTCTTGGGAGTTTCAATGTAGTATCCATTTTCAGTATCTCGTAGTAACTGATGGTCTACCTTGACAAGACGATTTTCAAAATCCAAATCTGGAAGTGTCAGACCGCCAAACTCTGAAATACGAAGACCCGTTTTTAAGAGTATCAGGATTTCATCATAATTCTTGCTGTAGGTCTTATCAGCTTTCGCAAAGGATAACAGCTTTTCTTCCTGCTCCGTTGTCAATGCGACTTTAGGAACAGTATCATCATCAATGACGGTATTTAGCTGGAAGTCAAAGGGATTCTTCCGAACACAATCGTCTTCAATCGCAATATAGAATGAAGCCCTTAAAGAACGCTTATAGTTATTGATGGTTTGATAAGCATATCCATCTTCACTCATTCTAATCGCCCATTCTTTAGCGTCAGACGGTTTAATGCTGTCTATGCTCCTTGCACCTAACTTGTCCTTTGTCAAAATATCCATCAGATATTTCCGTCCAGTTTGCGTGCCTTTCTTCACATTGGGTCTTTGAGCATTCTGCTTTGCGTAAAGCTGACAAAGTGTCATTTTCTTTCCTACAACATCAATGCCATCATGAATGTCTTTCAGTAGCTCCGCAACTTTTTCCCGAAGAGGAACACAATCACGCTTTCCTGCTGGTACTCTGTCTGTAGCCACCAGTTTCCATGAGTAGATAAATTGCGGTTCTCCAAATGAATCTACATATTTATATAAGTATCTTCCGTCTTTTCGTTGGCTCTCCCCAGTCTTTAAAATGCGACCTTTATTGTCACGTCTTTTCTCTGACATGGCTTTCGCTCCTTTCCAAAATGGAAAGAGCCTTGATACGACTTAATGCTATTTTATCATATCCAAGACCCTTTGGCGACGCTAGATTGCGTCCAATTTATCAATAATTTTTTCAAACTGTTTTCGCTTTATCTGAATACGATTGCCATTCATAATCAGCCAATTTGCATTTTTATTTTCCTCTGCCAAGCGTCGTAGCTTGTTTTCGCCAATACGAAAATATTTTGACGCTTCTTCAATGGTTAGGGTATAACGTTCCCAAATAGGAATGTCAGTCTGCTTCATAAAATCCTCCTTTCCAAATCACTTATTTGGATTTCATAAAAGTTGTTTTACCAGCAATCGAACAGCTTTAGCAAAGCTCACGGGAGTTCCACCCCTGCATGGTTCTCATGTAGCCATACTCATTGCCTGCGACGGTTTTATCACGCTCGGACTATTGACTGTATGGGAGTATCATTATCACGATAAGAATGTCGTTGCAGGCAATCCTGCTAAAGATTGCTTCTCGGATCACTAACATGAATCGCTCGCTATCTTTATAAGATAGGTCATGGCGGTTAGTTCCGTTGACTCTTTTCTTATCGAAACGTATTCGATTACTTTTATTCAGTTTTCAAAGAACAATGGCTCGTTAGCCTATCAAAACACATTGAAAGCTCAATATGCTTTGGTGGAATAACAAACCTCCCTGTTCGGGAAGCGTGGAATGGTTTAGCACGCTTCCACGAAAGGAGAGAGGATATTACTTAATTTCAAATGACAAAATCTTTGTAATCAGTCTGGTTTCCATTCTTCCACGTAAGACTTCATCAACGACCATACTTTGATTGCCATATTCATCTTTCATAAGTCGTAGGGAACGCTTCGTTATGTACCCTCTGTAATGATGTAGAATCTGGTTAATCGCTTCGGTATCGCCATCTGTTGCCTTTACAATGAGAGGAAAGGGAATCATAGGATATTGTGTTTTCATTCTTCAAATTCCTCCATAAACTTTTTAATTAAGGCTAGTCCACTGGTTCTATGCCGATAGACAGTAGAACGGTTCAATTTCAACAGGTCTGCAATTTCTGAATCGCTCATGTCCATAAAGTAAAACAGCAGTAGAATTTCACGTTTCTTGTCTGGCAACTCACGTAATGCTTCACTCAACAAATCATTTTCAACGCCTACTGATAACCCATTGAGTGTAAAAATCTGAAAGTCAGTTGAATAGTTATCTGTTGTCGCAAACTGGCTAACAAGATAATCGCCAACATCCGAAAAGGACACCTCACGCTTTGCAATCCTTGAAAGATAAAGCATATAATTCTTTCGCTCGTCTTCCATAGCACGTTTACAGATATAGTCAAACTGATTTTCTATTGTGGTCTGAAAAGAAGATGGTTTCATGTTTCTCACCCCCTTTCTGTCTAGGAAAGGAAGTGAGCCTTGCTCGTTTATCTCCTTTCACTCTTAGTCCCAATGTGAAAGGGGGATTTGTTGCATTACTGATAAATAAACTTTGTAAAAAAGTTCTGAATAGCCAAAAAAGCATATAAACAGATTTATTTCTCTGTTTACATGCTTCTGTTATTCTATCTATATGATTTATAAAACCACATTGGTGGACGTACTTATCTATTGCAGATAGACGACTTTTTTTGACAAGAACCCAATGTAAGGAAATTTATTGTATATGATGTACTTCATGGCGACGTTGACCTCCAACAAACCGCCATTTGGAAGTAATATACAATATTTTAACAGCGTAAATAGCACTACCATATAACGGTTTTTTTTATTGGCGTTTAGTAGTGCTTTTTATTAAATATAAACCTATAAACCATATAACACGTTTTTCTATACCTGTTTTTAATTCAGTAGGAACAATAAAATGTATAGAGGTGGTCTACTATGCGTAAAAAAGAAGATAAATATGATTTTAGAGCCTTTGGTTTAGCCATTAAAGAAGCTCGATTGAAACGAGGTTTAACTCGTGAACAAGTGGGAGCATTGATTGAAATTGACCCACGGTACTTAACTAATATTGAAAATAAAGGGCAACACCCCAGCATACAAGTTCTTTATGACCTTGTATCGTTACTTCATGTTTCCGTTGATGAATTTTTCTTACCTGCTAATAACTTGGTAAAAAGCACCCGACGATTACAGATAGAGAAATACATGGATAGCTTTACAGACAAAGAACTATCCTTAATGGAATCTTTAGCCAGCGGTATCAACGAAGCAAGAAACATCGAAGACTAATTAAAAGAATCCATACATAACGGAAAGAGCCGATAAAATGAGATTGTATTAATCTCATTTTATCGGCTCTGCGTCTTTGCGTCTGGCTCTGTAATCACAGTTACTTTGAACTGCTTTATTTCAATTAAATTTTCTTGTCTGCATTTCGGACAATAGAGGGGGAATTTTTTTAATTCAGTATCTTCCCTTATCTTTAATCGTGTTTTATTTCCACATACAGGACACAATATCCACTTGTAGTTTATAATAACTATCTCCTCCTTTACACTTTAATTCAAATCTTTATTAAAAAATATTTCATCTTATTTAACAAGAAACCATATTTATATAACAACATAAAATACACTAAGTTATTTTATTGAACATATATCGTACTTTATCTATCCGACTATTTGGACGACGGGGCTGGCAAACAGGTTCACCGGTAGTAACATGGTACCCTTTTAACTCTGTTAAACAAACACTACGTCCATTTGTAAAGAAAGTTAAATCACTACGATATTCTTGAATACACCGAGCAGGGATTTCTCCACTAAGAATGACCTCATTATTTTTCAATTGAGTGTCTACGATGTTCGCACAATATTTAGGAGCATCGTTGTATGCTCGTGAAAGATATTCCTGTGGCGCATAAATTTTAAAACTAAGATATGGCTCTAACAATTCTGTTCCAGCTTTTTTTAAGACTTGTTCCAATACAATAGGAGCAAGCATCCGAAAATCTGCTGGGGTACTAACAGGGCTATAGTATAAGCCATACTTAAAACAGATTTTACAATCCGTCACATTCCAACCATATAATCCTTGTTCGCAACCATAGCGTATCCCTTCCATAACTGCATTTTGAAATGATTGATTTAAGTATCCAAGAGAAACCGAGCTCTCATACTGCATTCCACTTCCCAACGGAAGCGGTGATACAGATAAACCAATGGAAGCCCAGAAAGGATTTGGCGGCACTTCGATGTGAATGGTATATTCTGCATTTTTTAACGGTCTCTCCATATAAATGACTGTAGGCTCTTTTAGTTCTATCTCCACATGATACTTTTCTTGCAACAGTGCACTAATCACTTCCATTTGTACTTTCCCTAAGAAAGAAAGTATAATTTCATGTGTCGTAGAATCCACGTAATATCGTAGAAGCGGATCACTATCTGAGATTTCCAAAAGGGCATCAAGCAACATTTCTCTCTGTTCAGGTTTACTCGGTTCAACAGTTGTTTGTAGTAGAGGGTGCGGATTTTCAATCTTTTTTCTCTGTGGCAATAGTTTTGTATCTCCAAGAACACTATTTAACTTCAAAAACTCATTTTGCAAAATAACAATTTCTCCAGAATAAGCTCTATCAATCTTACATAATTCACCATTTATTGAAGTATACATTTCTGTAACTTTTATTTTTTCTTTTTCTGATACTCTAACCGAATCTCGTAAATGTAGTACTCCACTATAAAGGCGTATATATGCAAGACGTTGTCTTTTTTTTGTATATTCAATTTTGAAAACATTTCCGCAAAGTTCAGACGGACCTCGATGTGTTGATGAATAAAATTTATTCGTAATCACTTCTATAAGGTTATCAATCCCTATATTGTTTTTTGCACTTCCGTGATAAATAGGGAACAGGGAACAATTATGAAATCTTATGCTTTCCTCTTGTTCGAGTTCCAATGCTTCTAATGATTTACCGGACATATATTTCTCTAAAAGGTCATCGTTTCCCTCTATTACCGTATCCCATTGTTCAGATTCGGTAAAGTTCGTCACACACATATTAGGATACAGTTCTACCTTCTGTTTGATTACAATTTCGGCAGAAAGTTTCTCTTTAATATCCTGATAAACCGTTGATAAATCAATTCCATTTTGGTCAATCTTATTGATAAAAAAGATTGTGGGAATCCCCATTTTCCTAAGTGCATGAAATAATATACGAGTTTGTGCTTGTACGCCATCTTTTGCAGAAATCAGTAGAATTGCCCCATCTAAAACTGATAATGAACGATATACTTCTGCTAAGAAATCCATATGTCCTGGCGTGTCTATGATGTTCACCTTCGTATTTTCCCACTGAAAAGAGGTTATTCCTGTCTGAATTGTAATTCCTCTCTGACGTTCTAAAAGCGTATTATCCGTCCTCGTTGTACCTTTGTCCACGCTTCCTAATTCTGTAATCGCTCCACTGTTATATAATAAGCTTTCTGTTAAGGTAGTTTTTCCTGCATCAACATGAGCTAAAACTCCAATATTAATAATTTTCATGTGATTTTCCTCCATTCAAAAACCCAAAAGGGCATAAAAATCCCAGTGATAAATACTTTTATCACTGGGATTTTTATGCATAACCATAGGTATACAAAGCATACAGATATTCTCTGGATACTTTAGAATCACATGATAAAGGTATTCTTAAACTGGGTACAAAAAACTAAGCCCTCCTAAAAAAGGACATCTAATTATTTATTCCCGCTATCAAATTGACAGTTTATTTAAGAATACCTTGCCGCATATTTATTAACTCCTTTTAAATAGTCACTTAAATAATAGCACGTAAGAGCATATTTGTAAAGGAATCTCCAATTTTTTATCAAAAAGAGTACATGATTACAAAGTATCTGTAATCATGTACCAATATTTGTTATTTTACAATCTTCCAATTACTCCCGTTCTTTTCAAGTACCAAATCAAATTGAGATACCTGCGTTGCTTTGGTCTGCTGGTCGATATACTCCACTGTCAGCGATACCGTGACTTGATTATCCTTACGATTGTGAATAGGATTTACCAGTTCTTGAAAGATGTACTCTTTTCCGATTGGTTTTAATATCCCGTCATTCACATAGTAGGAAAGTTCACTGGCTGTCGCTGTAGGATAGAGCTTGAAGAACGTCGTTAAAAACTCATTGATTTCATTGGTTGTAATGGAATCAACCGTCCCCTCACTTTCAATGGCTTTTGGTTTATAACTTGATTTCTTAGGTATGTTGGTAATGGTCGGATTCTTAACCAGTACCATATTTCCAGAACCATCTACATAGACACTCACTATATAAGCAGAGTGGACGGTCTTTGTATTTTCTCCCTCTGTAATGAGCTGGTCTACACTGTAGGTTACATTAAACTCATTGTCGCCAGTTGGCTCTACCGTCCATATCTGAAATCCTCTTACAGAAGACGATACAGGAATATCTTTGCGTACTGTATCAACATTGAGAGCTTGAAGTTCATCTGTCAGATAGCCTTTTAGACTTTCCATTCGATTATCAATGGACTTATCGGATTGCTCCCATGAATAGTAGACTTTCGCAAAGTTCTCTACAAAATTTTCTACATGATGAGTATCAACGTATTCCTTTTCTATGATAGTTGTTTCGTGAATAGTATGAGTATCTATAGCTGTAAAGTGCTTGAATATCGCAAAGCTGAAACTAAGCCCTAAAAGTACCCACAAGGCAATCACAACCTTTTTATGAGGATTGACCTTATAGACACGAGGTTTCTTTTCCTTTGGTATCTGTTTTTCTTTATTCTGATTTTTTCTAAATTTCATCATTAAATCTTCCTTTCTCATTGTTTGATTCGTCCTGCTTCCACTAAATGCTGTTGCCAGTAGGGGCTTGTTAAGTCGGCATAACCGATTGGGTCGCCTGCATGAAACATACGGTTATTGCCAAGGTATATCCCAACATGAGTAATATAAGAGCCAGCGTTATAGGTAGAATGAAAGAAAACCAAATCGCCAGCTTGTGCTTCCGATAGTGGGATATGCTGGGTCACATCATATTGCTGTTGTGCGGTTCGTGGTAAGTTAATTCCAGCTTTTCCATACGTCCATTGTGTCAGTCCGCTACAATCAAAAGAAGTAGTCGGGGAAGCTCCACCGTAAACGTATCGCCAGCCCTCATATTTCAGTGCTTCGTCCATGATGGCTTGTACCGTATCATCATCAAACTCTGTTGTGACAAGATACTGCGTTACCAGTTGCACATAAAACATATTGCCATAGTTGTATCGCCAGCCCCCATTGATAGGTATGGCTATGGGATTGGGGTAAGACACTTTTTCGCCACCTGAATACTCTTTTGAGAAACTTTGAGCCAGTTCAAAGGTATATTTATTTCCACGATTAGCCACATACCCTAAGAAACCACCACCATAATTGTAGGACTGGATAACCGATTCTAAATCTACACTGAGCCTTTCGCTACTGGCTAATAATTCACTGAAATACTTCACACCTTGCTTAATGGATTCTTCTGTACTCAATGAATTAGGTGGAAGACCGAGGGATTCCGAGGACTGCATAACATCTTCCGCAGTACCGCCCGATTCCACCTGTATAATTGCAAGAAGTATGTTGACATATTCTTCAACGCCATATTCTTTGGCATATTTTTCTACCATAGGCTTATGAGCCAGCACTTCTGCGGAAACATTCACACCTCCATAATGAATATTGGAAATTCCGCTGTCCTGTTCATCTGAAAATAAAATGGCAACAAACAGAAGCAGTGAGAAGACCATCAAGAATAATCCAGAACCACCAATCACTAAAGTTTTCAACTTCATGGTTTCTTACCGACTTTCTTAATGGTGGCGGTTTTGATTGGTGGTCTACTTCTTGTATTTTGTAGTGGTACTCTTTGAACAGTAGACGGACGTTCTTTTGTGATTGGACGTTGTGAAGTTCTATCTGCTGTAGTGGTTGAAGTTGCTGGCTTTTGAACGGTTTTTTCTTGAACGGTATTGCCTTGGCGTTCCACTTTTGGACTTGAAAAATCGGACTTAACTGCTGGACGCTCTTGTTTGGCTTGTTGAGATTCCTTATATGAAGTCTGAATATTAGACTGTTTTGAGGTCTGTTCATCATGATATTGTTCTTGTCTTGTAGTCGGTCTTTCATGAACAGAAGAAGCAGGCTGTTTTTTCTGTTTGACCTGTTCCATTTCAGAGCGACGCTTCGCAATGGTTTTTCGCCTTTGTTCCTGCTGTTCCTTGCGTCCACTGGCTCTGTCCGCTTTGGTTTGAGAAATACTACTGGTTAAATCACGGACATTCTCTTTTACTTTGGATTTTCCTTGATATACTGCATATCTTGCATTGGTCGGCAAATCTTTAACCTGTTCTTTCAAACCACTAGCAGTGTCTACCATTCTGTCTTTGGTATCAGCTACTGTACCGATGGTTTGACCGATACGTTTTCCAAGTGTTGATTTTTCCTTTCCGTCTGGTCGGGAGTGATCTGCTTGTGTCCTTGCAGAACTCCCCGAACCCGACTGTCCTTTTTTACCTGTAACAATGGCAGACCCAGCCCCTAGAGTAGTCATGGAACGTCCAAGTTTCCGCTGTAGACGGTGCATGTGAGCGTGCATAAGCATACGAGGTTTTCTCATCACACGACTTCCCACACTTTGAGAATCGTTACTCTGTAGAGAAAACATACTCATTAAATCGCCCAGCTTGAAGTAGATTCCTGCAAAGGTCACAATCTGTAGAAAAGCAATCAAAAAGAACGGATAACCAGCCGATAAGGTATAGAGCATGGTTGAAATACTAAATGCTGTCGTAATAATCAATGTGATTCCAGCTCGTGTCAAAATGGTATTAAAGAGCTTTGTTATGGCTCGTTTTGACATACCATCAAATGATGGAATCATGCTTAAAATAAAGCTCACAGGCAGAAACATAGCATAGATGATAAAAAGTACCTGCGAGAAAATCATGATTCCTGTTAATAGGAATACAAATATGGAAATCCCAATATTGAAGACAAATAGGAAGAAGACTGTACCTAAACGGTTAATGGTCTTTGTAATGGTTAGATTGGTATTGCTTCTGTCTTCAATTTCTTCCGCAACAATTTTTTCTCTGTCTTCGCCATTGTTGGAATCTGGGCTGGTGGAGAGCAGGCTTTCCACACGGTCAATACCGATACTTTCAATGTCTGAACTGTTGTATTGAAGCAGTAGCCACGGTTGCTGAACCTGTATGGAAAACAGGCTATCTCTGATTAAGTCCACGCTGTCCTTGCCTTGACTATCGGAATGGGGCATGACAATCTTCGTGCCAAGTGATAAACTGGCATTACTGATGTCTGATGAAAAGTCATTGATTTTTTTAATGTAGTCGGGAGCGTAGGCAATAAAGGAAGCCGATAGGATAAACACCAGCACAAAATTCATAATGGCATGAATTGCCTTTGTGGTTTCTCTCTTTATCAGTCCCGTATAGGCAACATAAACCCCAAGAACCAAAATCAAGAGTAAGAGGAATCCAACATAGAAACCCTCTGTTGAAAATCCGTTTGCACTCACACCAGCTAAGGTCTGCATATTCTTACCAATGGAATCTGCTGTAGCGGAAATGAAGTCTAAGGAATAGGCTTCCTGTACTAAGTAACCTGTCGCATTGGAAACATACAAACTGATTGTCCAAATAAAATTGGTAATGGCATATAGTCCATACATGACCTGTTTTCCAATCCCGTCCGACCAGTTCCACGGAAGCCAGCCCCAGCTATTATCCACATAAAAATCCAGTTGATAGTTTTCAAGTGGGTATCGGCTGTATTCATTTGCCACATTGACCGTATCATCTACCAAGCCCGCAGCTTGAACCACCGTTCCCAGCATGGCTAAAAGAAAAATGGCAATCACAAGTGTGAAAGCCACTGTCATTGCCACTTTACCTAGACGTTTCAGCGTCCAGTTTGATTTTATTCTGTTTACTATTGATGGTTTCACATTTACACCTCTTTTCGCACAGGTGGTCTGGTATCAAAGGCATGGAGCAGTTCTTCAAATACAGGGTGGAACTGTATCACACCGACACGACCATATAAATCACTGATAAGGCATTGCCCGTTTTCCAAATCACGCAATCGCTTCTGATTGTTTTCGTCCTCTGGGTCTACACCAAAAAAGGCTAAGGTCTTTTTAATCTCGTTAAGGTCAGTGGAACGAAATGCAAATTTTAAGCCGAGGTTATTTTTCAGTTTTTCATCTAAGAGGTCGTCTGTATTTTGGGTCACGAAATATACCCCAGCGTTCATAGCACGACCAGCCCGAACCAGCTTCATAGATAGTGTTTTTCCTTGTGCTACCTGTAAAAAGCTCCATGCTTCGTCTAAATCTACAATCTTGAAAATGCTTCGGTCTGTATGGATAAAGTCTAAAGCAAAGGTACTAATGACAATCAGCATAGCAACGGATAAAAGCTCCATAGTGGTATATTCCTCAAAGGAAGTTTCCTTGTCGGGAAGTACCAAGTCCGCAACCTGTATAATGTTCAGTTGTTTTTCTAAGCTGATAGACTGCTCCACATAACCATTACTGAATAATAAATGTGCAAAGTCATAGTCTGTAAAACTTTCGATATGGTCGGCTATACTGGTACTTAGTGGCGTATTCTCAACCCGTAATTCCTCAATCACTTTCATCAACCCTCGTACTTCACTATTGGTTACTGCACGAATGGCTTTTCTAAGGATTGGGAAGCGTTCCCCATCACGAGAGGAAATCCCCGTAAGGAATGTCAGAATATCAATAGCCAGTGATTCAGAATCTTTGGGATTTTTCATAATCACATAAGGGTCAAGTAAGCCTTTGTTTTTCTCATCAGAAGTCAGAGTGACGATATTGATTTCATGGGAAATCTCTGGCAAGGTTTCTTTCCATCTGCCACGTTCTGCTTTTGGGTCTACAATCACTGCTTGTGCCCCATAAAGCACCGCATAATAGACGATAAGGTTATTCGCAAAGGATTTACCACCACCCAGCGAACCAACAAAAGCCGACGCTAACGCATTGGTTACTGAACCCTTAACCCCTTGACTGGCAAGAGCAGGTTTCAGATAGACATTGCGTCCAGTATCTAAGCTGTAGCCAACATAAATCCCCTCATTTTCCCCCAGCATTTGAGTAGCACCAAAACCTAAACCAGCGAGGAAATCAGAGGTCACGTATTGAATATAATCATTCATATAACGCTTGCTGGCAGGTAAAAATTCTTCATGTAAGCCGAGCATATCCCCAAATGGTCGTACCAGTTTTACGCTTAAATCGTCATAAAAATCTTTCACTTCATTACAACGACGTTTGAGTTCGTCAAGATCATTTGCTGATACCCTTACCACATAAGACAGCTTGTACATAGATTCCTTGCTTTGGTCTAAATTGGTTTCCAGCTCATTCACACTTTCCAGAGCTTCCGCCACATTGGAGCTGGTTTCATTATCACTTTGCCAAGCGTGGTTATCCAAGTCTTTCAGTTCTTTCTTTTTATTGCGGACAGTAGATAGGGCTTTACGATTCGCTACAATTTCCACATTCATTGACGTATCAATCGGGAATGTAAATTGCTGTTGCTGGTAGTAGAAGATTTCAGAGGACGGGAAGTCCAGTTCTCCGACAATGCTGTTAATGGTAAAGTAAGCTACATAGACGGTTTCATCTTCCTGCTGGATTTTCAAATATCGCTGTTTTTCTTCCACCAAACAGCGAGTAGGCTTAATCAAGTCATAGTATTTAATCAGCGTTTCATTATCCAGCTTTTTCTTTGATAGATGGTACTCATACTCTTCATAGGCAGTGCCTGTCTGTCCGTAAAGGTGTTCAATCAGATAGCCGAAGTCGTCCTTATCTAACCTGCGGATTTTGAAACGACGAGAGATTTTATTTTCTAAGAGCTTTTCCATCTTCTGAAAACGCAGGATTTCATCATTACTCATACTAACAAAATCGCCCATCAGCTTATGGTTCACATCATAGACAAAATCAGACAAAGCATTTTTTGCTTCAACGGTAAGACTTTTCATAGAAAACTCCTGATCGTTGAGAAGCAACTTAAAGCCGATAAAGAAACGGTAGTTCACTTGATTTTCGCCAATCATGGATATTAAAGCGTCTGTCTGTTGGTCGATTTTGTCATAGGCAACCGCTTTGAGCTTGCCAGTGACTTCATTTTTGGAACGCTCTTGTGCAGAACGTATGCTGGATTCTGTACTGATTTGTAAAGCATGAATTTTGCCATCACGATTTTGTGCGATAAGCTGTCTGAAAGAATCATGCACTTGTATTTTCTGTTCTGGACTTAGAAATGAGTAATTGTAAGGAACAAGCTCATAGTAAGCATAACATTCCCCGTCTTTATTCCAGACGAGATTGTTTTCAATGTATTTAATTGGATATGCCATAAAATTCACTCCTAACTGCTGTAATGGCTTCTTGTGGCTGGTTTCTGCCAAGCGTTACTTTTTTTCCTGCATAGGTCAGCTTTGGTCGCAGTGCATAAGCAATGACAGACTTCAAAAATCCATAAGGCTTTTTACCATCAAAAGTTTTTGTAGACATAAACCATGTGAAAGCCACAGGAATCCCAAAGTATTTGAGAAATGCTCCCTCTATCATGGAAAGAGGGGGCAAGTTGCCAAGTATCATCACTGCAAAGAGTGACACGACAAACCATGTCATTTGCGTAAAGGTTATGGGAAACGGAAGTCTAAAATCATTGATAGAATACAGTACCTTTTCCACAGACCAGATACTGGTATAGCTTCGTATTTTCTTCATGTAATCAATCCTTTCATAAAAAATAGGGGTAGCTGATTGAGCCACCCCGTAAAATAGAAAATCTGCCAGTAGTAATGTACCGACAGATTTAATAGACGATTTCAAAAATCCCATGATTGGTTGAGATAAACGTTCCTGAAAGGTCTAAATCCCGACCATAGGCTTGATAATCAATATAGTTTTGAAGACTAGCTGGTACTTCGCCTAAAGCACCCGTTTCTTCAATGTAGTAGCGTGCCACGTCATACATATCATCACAATCGGAATGAATGATAATATCCTCTTGATGTTCGCTTAGTTCTTCAATGCTTGAAAAATGAGTGAGCAGAGCAGATAGCTCCGATTGTAATTCTTCGGGTAATTCCGATACCATTTCCCATAGTCGATTGAGTTCGCCAATGGAAGTGTATTCGTCAACCGTAAAGGGTAACTCGTAGTCATGAATGGCGTATTCCTCATATTCATCATTCAAGCCGATTTTCTCTTTGACTTCCTCAAAGTCAATGGGAAAGGTAAACCACGCACCGACCAATTCGCCCTCATTGTATTTGCCTAAATTCGCAATATAGACTTGCATATCGTCCATATATTCACGTCCTTTCTTTGTAGAGATTCAAAAATCCCTACCGCACTTCGTTTGGTGTACCATTCCTTTGCGGAACATAAGAAAACCACTTATATTCCACAAAAGAACGGTTTTATTTAAGCACCAATAATGCGATTGAATAGCTCTAGTAAAATGTCTTTTACTCCAGCAGCGTTGAAGACTAAGCCAACCGCAATAATCGCAATAATTAAAAAGCCAATCAGTTTGCTAAACTCACGCTTGAAGCCAAGATACAAGCCAATCACAACGATTGCTAAAAGCACCAGTGATTGAGCGTTTGATAGAAACCAGTTATAAAGGTTTTGTCCAAAATTCATAAAAATGTTCTCCTCTCTATATTCAATGAATTTGTATTTGAGTTATTTTTTTGTTGTTATCACGTCCTGTTCTTTTACTGACTGTTGCTTCAAAATCTGCTTGTGTCGGTCTGTCAGTTTCGCATGGTCGAGAATGTCTTTTACAACCTGCGTCTGGTTGATTTCATCAAGTTTAATCGCAACCTTTAAGGTCGGGGCAACTTGATGAGATAGCCAGTTCAGCGTCCTTTGGAAGGAGTAAGGCTCTGGTTTTGTGGTTAGTTTTAATCGTTCACGATTGTTCCCAATAAACCAAGCCCATTCTTCATTCAGTTTCCAATCAGAACGAGGTTTGGAATCGTCTTTATCTACAAAACGGATATACCGATTGATAATTTTAAAGGCGGTATGCTCTGGATTGTCATAGACGAGTAAATCACGGACTGCATAATAGGCACGCTCATTTTTCAATCGAATCTCAAAACGGTTTTTTACTTCTGCGTCTTCAATGGGAATATCATTTTTCTTGTACTGCTCGTAGTCCTTTTCATAGATACAGAAATAAACTTCACTTTGTAATGAACCGATATAGAGGGTGTTTCCCATACATTCCTTTTCCTCTTTGCGTACCAGTTCGCCACTGCGATAGCTCTTGAAACTGCGGAACACCGAAATACACTCTTCCTGTAGGCATTTTTCCGTCAGTGTGGGAATATTCAAAATCCCTGTTTTATCGTTGATGGCAAGGTCAAGGCGTTTCATCACGCCACCAGCCACCAAAGCGTCCATAAAGAACTCATACCAGCTTCTTTGTTGTGCTAGAAGATAGCTTTCAAATTGTCTGCACCCACGACCTTTTAATTCCACCAGAACACCTTTGTCTATCTCATGAGAGCAGAGAACGAATATATCGCCTAAGGCATAATGTTCTGAATAAGAATAAAAGCCATAGTCTTCATGAAGAAAATAGGAAAGTTTCAATTGCAATATTTCTTCAACCACATGCTGTACGTCCATTGTGGGAAAGCGAATCCTTACATAGTCAAAGAGCATTTCAAGTGGGGCATCGGGATTGAAGCGTTCCAGAGTTTCCCAAAGGGATTGTTGCAACTCGTCTGATGGCTTAACCTTGCCAGTTTCAATGTCGCTAAGATATTGCCTTGTAATGCCTGTAGCAATAGCCAGTCGGTTTTGAGATAGCCCATAAGCCAACCGTTTTTCCTTTAAATGCTGTATCAAAGTTTGTTCATTCAGTTAAATCCCTCCAATTAAAAAAGGTATGTCAACTATTGAAGCTCATTTGACATACCACGAAATTTTCTAAACTCCTTGTAACCAAAGAATTTTCTGCTATTTTTTTGACTGTTTCCTGTCGATTTGTACCCCCCTGTTAGAAATAGTGGGAAAATATGAAAAAAAGCCCTTTAAAATGAGGCTTTTTGAGGTGTATTTCCTTTTTTGGTAGCTAATTTGGTAGCCAAAGAGATTTAGTCGATAAAATCACTTGATATCAGATTGAGTTTATCTGTTAATTCGGAATCAGCGTTTGGGTATAAATGACTATAAATGCTAAGTGTAGTTTTGACATCAGAATGACCTAATCGTCTTTGAATATATAGAGCATTTACATTATATTCATTAATAAGTAATGACGCATGGGAGTGTCTTAAACCTTTTGGTTGAATGTATTTAACTCCTGCTCGTTTAGAATATTTTAGAATCTGGTCTCTAATACTACGTTTACGATATGGATTTCCATCAAGTGATAGAATGAATGGTATCTTGTCAACTTTTGCTTGTCGTTCTTTCCATTCTTTAAGTACGTTTAGAGTATTATCATCAAGGCCAATGGTTCGTCTGGAGCTTTCAGTTTTTAGTTTGTTACGCCGAACCCAATTTTCACGGTTTATATACTGTAAGTTGTGATTGATTGCTAGAGTTTTCTTTTCAAAATCTACATCTTCCCAATAAAGAGCAGTCGCCTCATTTACACGCATTCCTGTAAAATAATAAAGCCAAAAAAGCGTATAAACAAAGTGCTCAAAATAACTCTTTTTATCAAGACATTGTATTACTTTTTGGAACTCGTCTTTTGTCCAAAAATCTATATGTTTTTTTATGATTGGAATTGGACTGATATTACTTGTGGGAATTTCATGAAAAATCAATCCATATTTTTTTGCAGTTTTCAAAACTTGATTAAGCAAAGTCATCTTGTTTCTTGCATATGAATTTGAATATCTCTCTAATAAACCGTTTCTATAATTAATCACATCATAAGTAGTAATTTCTCTAGGTTTTTTCTTACCAAAGTATTGAATAAATTCATCGAATATAACTTGACGTCTGTGTTCGAGATCCGGACTTGTTGTAGCGTAATAATTTGGCATAAAAACTTCTTCCATAAACTGCTTAAAAGTCCATTGAGTATGCTTAATTCCTCCTTTTTGTTGTACCTTGTTCAATGCTCTTGTACGTGCTTCAAAGGCTTCTTTTGCGGTTTGAAAACCACGTCTACGTTCTTGATAAGGTTTACCAGTAGCTAGGTCAACTCCAGCTTTAAAATAATAAGTATATTTGCCAGTCTTATCATCTTTCGTAACACCGGTATATCTAGTTTTTGACATGGAGTTCCTCCAATCCAAGTATCTCTGCTACAACTGATACTGGAACAGTTCCAAGTCCTTTATTGTTATAGAAATCGAAACCACGCTCGACCATAATATGTTTTGCTTGCCGTAAAATATTATAAGCAGTCCATTTTGAAAAACCTAAGTCCATAATTTCTTGTACTGTCATAGTTAATTTATCGTTCATAAATCAATTTCTCCTTTACTAGTAAGTTCTAGGAATTCTCCTATTAATTGTTTGAGTTCATTATTTAATCGTGGGGTTTGTTCTTTAAGTGCATCTTGTAGCTCTAAAGAAAATGAGCTACTATCAAATGCTTTTAAATGTTTTCTAAGCCTAGTCTTTTTAACTCTAATAGTGTTAGGTTTCAGATAGGGGAATAATTCGGGTAAGAGTGCAGGTTCATGGAGAAAGATATAAGCAAATGCTTTGCTATCATCTGGAACACTTGAAAGACTAAAAAAGCTAAAATTCTCCAATCGTTTAGAAATCTCTGAAATGGTTTCTTCGTTTATAGCCTTTGTCCGAAGTTGGAACTCTAACCGCCACCAAAAGGGCTTGCTTTCTATTTTTAATTTATCATCTCTTTTGTGACTTAATACCTCTATATTCTTATCGTACAAACGTACTTGAACGTTGCTACCACTTGCACCCCAGTATTTACTTTCTATATTTCCCCCTCTACCGTAGAATATTTTATGACTAACCCCTCCTTTGATATGTTGTAAAAAAACTATTTCTGGCCTATTAAAGATATCAAAAGCAAGATCTAATCGTGACAGTCTAATTTCTAATCGATTTAATCGAGCGTAATTCATAATCTGCCTCCACACTTGTAACCCCTCAAATTCTTTTAGTGAGTTTGGGTTGAAGTCTAGGCGTATGACTTGATAACCACCATAATCCGATAGTTGAAAGAAAATTAGATTTATACTATCTTCGTTTATCATTTTATAAAGAGTAAAATAGTCTTCTCTTAGATTTTCTTGAATACTAAATTCTTGAATTATATTATCGAGTGATTTTCGTAATTCACGAAATATTCGTCTAAGTGATTGGTTCTCACTATCAAAGATTACTGTTAATCTGTCAATGCTGATATAAATAGATTTTTCTAGTTTTGATAAATCTACTTGACTTTGATATTCTCGTAGAGATTGAATGGTATTTTTCAACTGTAACGCCTCCTTTCTATACTTAAAATCTGCGTAATTCGTTGCTACTATTGATTTTTGCCAATGACTCGTTACTTAGGACGTTGTCTTAAGTGTATCGGTTTGCTGGCTGTTAGAAACGCCAGCTTTTAAATTGAAGGTTGGAAGTACTTCATGCTTCGGGCGCTTTGCCTTCGGCCTGCGCCCTCGCACTTGCCTCCCAACCTTCAATTTAATTGGTTTAAAAAATAGCTAAAGTACTTGTCTAGAAAAGTCGAGAGCAGTTCAAGTGCTCGAAGCTCAATTTCTTCACTTCTAATATCTTCAAATTCATTATCATTTACTTGAATATATTCTTCTAAACTAGGCGAATAAAAAGAATGAGTATTGTTCATTTTATTGATTGGAAATACCAATTGTATAGATGTCATAACATCCTCAATCTAGCCATATTTCGCTTCTTATGGACTATTTATTACCATTTTGGTATAATTGTATTGGTTTAAAACGAAAGCCTCAGAACGCTTTGCAGAGCTTTCTGGGGTGTTTTTGCATACTCATAAAGTTAACTAGTATCACTTATTTTGTATGCTTTGTTTTTATATAACCATTTTGGATATATAAGCATAATACAACCATTTTGGTTATAAGTCAATAGAAAAACGAAAGGGATTTTAAAATGTTAAAAGACAATATAAAAAAAGCCCGACTAGAAGCAGGACTTACTCAATTAGAAGTTGCTGAAAAGTTAGGTGTAGCTCAAGCCCAGTACGCTAGGTGGGAAAACGGAGGGAGAAATCCGAAAGATGAAACAGTAGAAAAATTAGCTGAAATATTTGGTACATCTTTTGAGATTTTAAAAGGACGTGATGACGGACTAGAAGAAATTGTTAGTTTATTGAGAGAGTATGAATTGACAGAAACAGATAAAAACAAAATTATTAACACTTTAAAGGATTTATTAAATAAATCAAAATAATGTGGTAGTTGGGGAGCACAAAGTGAATAATAGCCGGGAACAAAAAAAGCAAGCTAAAGCATTTATTAAATGCTGGGAAAATAGAGGAAACGAGAGGCAAGATATCTTCCAGCTTTGAGGCGTCAGACCATTTTTGTCGGATAAGTTCGATATTACAAAGCACAAGAATTATAAGTTACTTGAAGATTTTGATAAAAAGAATGTGTTTGATATTGAAGACTATATCAAGAGAAAAGGCAAAGTTAAGCTTAATAGAAATACAGTAATTACAAGATTGTAATATTTTTCTGTTTAGCTTTATGTGACAGGAGTAAATTTGGTATAATAGAACAAATTAGAATTTTGTTAGGAGGTGAGTCTAATTGAAAGAATATATTTTGAGTTTAGAAAAAGAAATACTCAAATCTGAATTTGAGGGGGTGTTTTTATGTCAACAATTAAAATTGAAAACCTTACTTTCTCATATTATGGCTATGTAAAACCTGTATTTGAAAATGTATCATTTTCATTTGATACGAACTGGAAAACAGGACTAATAGGAAGAAACGGAATTGGGAAATCAACACTATTTAAGCTGCTTCTAAACCAAGAAGTTTATAAGGGGAAAATCAGCAAAAGTGTTGACTTTATTAAATTCCCACCCAATTTAAGTGATACTTCAAAATTAGGGATTGAGTTATATAGAGAACTAATATCAGATGAGGAAGAATGGAAATTATTTAGAGAACTTCATTTGCTAAAGGTAGATGAGAGTCTTATTTACAGAAAGTTTGAAACGCTTTCTAAAGGAGAACAAACAAAAATCCTTTTAGCTATTTTGTTTACAAGAGAAGATGGTTTTTTACTTATAGATGAACCAACAAACCATTTAGATATGGACGGAAGAAAAATTGTCAGTGAATATCTGAAAAATAAAAAAGGTTTTTTGCTTATATCACATGATAGAGATTTTTTAGATGGTTGTATCAATCATATTATTTCTATTAACAGGAATTCTATTGATGTCCAATCAGGAAATTTTACATCGTGGTATGAAAATAAATTGATGAAAGACCAATTTGAGATTAGTCAAAATGAGAAATTAAGAAAAGATATTAAACGATTAAAAGAAGCTGCAAGACAAAGTCAAATTTGGTCTGATAAAGTTGAAAATACTAAAAACGGCGTGAAAGTATCAGGTGTAAAACCAGACAAGGGGCATATAGGTCATCAGTCAGCTAAGATGATGAAAAAATCTAAGAATTTGGAGAATAGACAAAATAAGGCAATAGAAGAAAAACAGAATTTACTAAAAGATATTGAAACAAAGGAAAGTCTATTATTGCATCCGTTACATCACCACAAAAATCCTCTAATATCAGTTTGCGATTTATCATCATATTATGGAAAAAAGCAGATATTAAGTAATATAAGTTTTGATATAAAGCAAGGTGATATAGTGGCTATATATGGGGGTAATGGTAGCGGAAAATCAACCTTGATTAAAATTTTATTAGGTCTAAATCACGAGTATTCAGGTGATGTAAAATTAGCAAGTAATTTAAAAATATCATATGTTCCTCAAGATACATCCAATTTAACAGGTAGCCTAAACGAGTATATTCATAAGCAAGGTGTTGATGAAACATTGTGCAAAACAATTCTTAGAAAATTAGATTTTGCAAGAGAATTATTTGAAATAGATATGAAGAACTATAGCGATGGACAAAAAAAGAAAGTTTTAATTGCTGTAAGTTTGTCAAAGCCAGCTCATATATTTATTTGGGACGAACCACTGAATTATTTAGATGTAATATCAAGAATACAGATTGAGGAAATTATAAAAGAAGCAAATCCTACACTCATATTTGTGGAACACGATAAGAGGTTTGTAGAAGATATAGCGAATAAAATAATACGATTATAAACTAAATAATATCTTTTAGTTTGTCGAGGTAAACCTTTTTAACAATAACCTTATGCTATTGTTAAAAAGATTGAAACTCAGTAATAATGTATATTACTAAAAATCATATTAAAAATAATTCAAATTTATTGGTAGCCTTTTGGTAGCTAAACAGACAAAAGTTAATATCTTCATAAAAAAAATACAGTTAGAGAATGTTGATTTATCAGCATTCTTTTTTATTTCAAATAGTTTCTCGGAATTAGATACGGGGGGTTAGGTGCTGGCGTGGCTATCGCCACACCAGCCAGCAAGATCAGTCCACACCTGCGACTTTCGCTTCGCACGTCGCCTGCGTGGACTGTCTGCTGTTGGTTAGTTTTTTTATTTCCTCCAAAAAGTCATGACCTTTTGGTACTAAGGGAGTGTAAAATTCTGATATGACACTTGTTCCCACATCAACATAGCCACGACCTTTGATTTGTTTTAAGAAGAAATCTTTTTGTACATCACTGCCAAACATCATGCCATAGCCCATTTCAGACATTCTTCCAAGTGCCACTCTGAAATTAAACTGGTCACGGATTCCGTCGCCTAAATATTTTGCGTCTGGACGTTGACAAGCCAGTATTAAAAAGAAGCCAGCTTGACGACCTAACATGACAATCTGTTTGAGCTTGTTTAAGACTGCGGTATTTTCTTTATTTCCCAGCATTTCCATGAAAGCCACGTATTCATCAAAGATAAGAAAGTTTGCAGGAAGTCCTAAGTAGGCATAGTTCTCGCCAGTCTTATAGTTTTCCATCTCTTTCATAGCTTCACTTCGTGCCATCATTTCATCATAGAAACGGTCAATGCAGGAGAGCATATCTTCTTTTCTGTAGTAGACATTCCCCATCACAGAGCCTAAGTCGGCAAGGTCGGCGTTCTTTGGGTCAAGAATATAGAGCTTAGAATCTGTATAAAGCAAGGCTTCAATCAGTGTCAGTATAAAGTAAGTTTTACCGCCACCTGTACCACCAGCTATGAGCATGTGAGGGAGCTTGTCATATTCCCACCATACGTTTTCCATCAAGCGTAGTTTGCCATCTTTGGCTTGGACTTCATCAATAGAAATACGACTGGCGATGGTGTCATAGAGCAGGGTATATTCCACATAAGAATCTTTTAACTCTTTATCCGTCAGCTCACAGTACAATCCGCTTTCTAATTTCTTTTCCAAGTGTAGGAGCTGGTCTTGATATTTTCCTAGCGTGATTTCCACTCGCATCTGTATTAAACCATCTTTAAGGCGATAAAATATTTTGGGAAAGTAGGTTATCTTTTCCTTAGTACGACTGGACGAATCTTTGAAGAAGCCATCTGTTTTGACCTGTTCCGATTCATACCACTTGTTTTCAAGTACCATCTTAGCCAGCTTTTGACGGTGGTACAGTTGTTTTACTGTATCATATCTATATCTTTTGAATAGAAATGCCACCAGCAAGCAGACAAGAATTGCGACACTAACACTAATAACTAAATAGGGAATGTGAATCTTGTCTACTTGTGATAGGTTAAAGTCCTGCCAGTTAATCTGCTGGATTGTCTTCACATGAAACAGTCCGATAACCAGCAGGAAAATTGGCAGTAAGGACGCTACTGTAAAATGAAAGACTAAATCCTTGTCACTTGGGCGAATCCTTTTACCACGAATGCCAAACTGTTTCATGCGGGATTTCCTCCTTTCTCTCTAGTGGAAGTAGCATGACTATTTATCCGTGGCTGGCTCTTTTTTAGGTTGTGGCTGATTTTTAAAGGTACTGGAATCTTTCGTCAATACAATATCGTCTGCCTTGATATACCAGTCAACATCTGCCCCTCGGAAGGTAGCGGTAGCGACGGTATCTGCAACTGGATTGATGATTTCCACTTTTGCGTTATAGTCAAACTCTTTCAAAGGAACACTGGCAGGAATACTCACTTGAATCATACGTCCTTGCCCTTTGGATTTTAAATCATAGGTACGTTCTTTGATTTCATCTGAAACCGTACCGTCGTCATTTTGGATTCGTACTTCACGACGGAGTGCTGAAAACTTTAATTCTCCAAATGTAGCGTCTTTATCTAATACAATGCCATTAGGTAATCTCATCATTTTTCCTCTCTTTCTTTATTCTTTTATCATGTCGTCCGCATGTAAAAGGTAATTTGTGAATCCACGAGTACCAATTTTATAGCCCTCTGCGGTAATACGTGGATTGACTAACATTACACGTTCCTCAAAGCCGAAATGTTTTTCTCCAGCTTCAGCAGGAAGCACCACCACAATATCATCTGCTCTTTGAACGTCAGAATAGAGGTTGTAGCTTCGAGATAAGACAGTTAATTGTCCGTTGATTCTTCGCTGTTCTACTTTATCCTCGCCAGCAAATTCTAAATTGCCAAATGTTTTTTCCATGTTGGGAATCACAAATTTAAGTTCCATATTTTTACCTATCCTTTCTTTTTATTGTTTGATAAATCTTGTTTGTTTGATGGTCTTAAAGGGAGGGGAGCGACCTTTTGATTCTTGATTTTCTGTTTTCATAAGTTCACTTCCTTTCAAATATTGGGTAAAAAAATAGACACCTCATTTTTTGAAGTGTCTACCTATTAAATATTCAATTTTATTGGAAGTATCTTTGTATCTTCACTTTTCAAGGATAAATCGTCGTATCAAAGCTCATTCATAAGTAGTAAATTAGTAGTAAATTGAGTGGTTTTGACCTTGATAAAGTGTGATAAGTCCAGTGTTTATGCGGATAATTAGATTTTTATACTGTTTTTTATTCTAAAAAATATCAATTTATCTCGAAAATATTTTGTAAAAAAATCAACAAAATATTATAATAAGATTATGAAAACGGAATAAAGGAGATGTCTTTAAGGACAAGAACAAAGCTGACATGGAAGATAGAAAAAAGCTACAAAAATTTGCCATTCGTAAACTGAGCATGGGAGTGGGCTCGGTATTGATTGGACTTGCCTTCATTGGAGGAACACTTGAACCAAAACTGGTTCAGGCTGATGAGACCAAGCAAGTTTCCTTTCACTATTTAGCAGAATCGGAGTTGACAGCTGCTGAACGTGAACTCATTCACCATGAATTACCACAAGATCTTAGTCAAGAGAGCTATTATCTAGTCTATCGTAAGCAGGGACAAGCCGTCTTACCTCAAACAGGATCCGTCACCTTCCCCTTGGCTGGTCTTGGTCTTCTGACGGCTAGTTTGGTGGTTTTCCTATTTTCTAGGAAAAAGCCTTCTAAGATAGTTGGAGTGTTATTGATTGCTTCTGTGGGTAAGAGTTTATTACTACCTTATCAAGTATTTGCTTTTGAACACAAGGACTTACTAGCTTATGATCAGACTAAAACCCTTGTGTCTGCAGATGGTTTAACTCAAGGAATTATTGACATTAAAGGCTATGACTATGTCGGTTATTTATTAGAGACGGATTTAAGAGGAACAGGCCAAGATATAACATCTAGTGAGAGTCCAGAAATTCCTGCAAAACCAGTAAATCAAGCAGCCATTCATGAAATTTCCGAATTCACAGGCGGTGTATCAGGCGAATCCTTAGTTGAACCACCTAAACCATCATTTGAGGGTGGTGTTAATGGCCCAGGAGCAGTAGCTGAATCCTTGCCAGAGTATACACCAGAATTGAGTAGTCAAAGTGGCGTCCCAGAAGTCCACGACAAAGCAGACTTTACAGGTGGCGTATCAGGCGAATCCTTGGTTGAGCCAACAAAACCAACATTTGAAGGTGGAGTCAATGGCCCAGATGCAGTAGCTGAATCCTTACCAGAGTATACACCGGAATTTAGCAGTCAAAGTGGCCTTCCAGAAGTCCATGACAAACCAGAATTCACAGGTGGCGTATCAGGCGAATCCTTAGTCGAGCCAACAAAACCAACATTTGAAGGTGGTGTTAATGGCCTGGGTGCAGTGTCCGAAGCC
>NZ_KV795009.1:33936-34428 GCF_001808865.1 Streptococcus sp. HMSC061D10
GGTGTTAATGGCCAAGGAGCAGTAGCTGAAGCCTTGCCAGATTATAAAGGTGGTGCAGTTCCAGTTGACACACTGAAACAGGAACGTCCTGAATTCACAGGTGGCATTAATGGTGAACCGCTTGTTGAGCCTGCCCGACCTAGCTATGAAGGCGGAGTTAATGGCCTGGGTGCAGTGTCCGAAGCCTTACCAGAGTATGCACCGGAATTGAGTAGTCAAAGTGGCGTGCCAGAAGTCCATGACAAACCAGAGTTCACAGGCGGCGTATTCGGCGAATCCTTGGTTGAGCCAACAAAACCAACATTTGAGGGTGGTGTTAATGGCCAAGGAGCAGTAGCTGAAACTTTACCAGAGTATGAAGGTGGTGCAGTTCCAGTTGAAACTTTGAAACAGGAACTCTCCGAGTTTACAGGTAGCGTTAATGGTGAACCGCTTGTTGAACCTGTCCGACCTAGCTATGAAGGTGGTGTTAATGGCCAAGGAGCAGTAGCT
>NZ_KV795009.1:34528-63905 GCF_001808865.1 Streptococcus sp. HMSC061D10
CAAAGTGGCGTGCCAGAAGTCCATGACAAATCAGAGTTCACAGGCGGTGTATCAGGCGAATCTTTAGTTGAGCCGTCTAAACCAATATTTGAAGGTGGCGTTAATGGTCCGGGTACAGTAGCTGAAAGCCTACCAGATTATGAAGGAGGCGCAGTCCCAGTTGACACTCTGAAACAGGAACTCCCTAGCTATAGTGGTGGTGTGAATGCCACTGAAGCGCTCGTTCAAGATGCAAAACCGACTCTACATGTTGAAGTCCGAAAAGAGTTGATTCCTAAACAAACTAGGGAAAAGATTGATCCAGACATGCTTGTCGGTGAAACAAGAATCGAGCAAGTCGGTCAAGATGGTGAGAAAGAGATTGTTACCAGCTATGAGGAAAAAGATGGGAAACGTATCTCAGAGCTGAAAGAGACAACACGGATTTTAACAGAAGCTAAAGATCAGGTTATCATCCGTGGCAGCAAGGAAAAAGAAGAAATTAAACCTGAACCTGTCCTAACTCTTTCAAATATTACTGGAAATTCGATGGGCCGTTCAGCTCGCTTAAGTTATAACTTGGAGAAGGCAGATGGTGTTTCCGTTTCAAAAATTAGTGCCACTATTAAAGCCAAGGGGCTAGAGGATCAGACCATTGACTTAACGAGTGATCAGCTGGAAGCAACAGTTGATAATCTGAAACTTTATACGGATTACACCATATCTACAAGGATGGTCTTTAATCGTGGTAAGGGTGAAGAGAGCACTCTACTTGAGGACAAGAAGCTTCGTTTAGAACTTAAAAAGCTGGAAATAAAAGATATTAAGGAAACAAGCCTTGTTAAGGTTGAAAATGGCAAAGAGTCTGTGATTCAGCACTTGACAGAAGTGCCAAGAAACTTGGAAGACTATTATCTCAAGATTAATTCAGAGGACCATAAGACCAGCCGTTTAGCCATCAAGTCAATCCAAACTGAGAGAATTGATGGAAAAGAATATTATAAGGTGAATGCTGAAGCAACTGACTTGATTCAACGCAATGATCAGAAAACTTTTGAAGAAGGCTACAGCTACTATCTGGCTAAGTCGAGTACTGCATCTCCTGCTGTTCCTGGTGTAAAAGAATACGCTTATCAGGATATCCAAGATTATGATAGTCGCCATGATCAAGCCTATCGAAACCTTGAAAAATTGCAACCTTTCTACAATAAAGAATGGATTGTGAATCAAGGAAATAAACTGGATCTTGATCATAATCTAGCCAAGAAGCAGGTAGTCTCTGTTATCGCCATGAAAGGGAAAGACTTTGTGACGGATCTTTCAGTGGCAGACCATATCATGGTTCATTATGCAGACCAGACCAAGGATGTATTTGCAATTACTTCACAAAATTCTGGCTTGACTGCTATCAAGGAATACAAGATTGCTGACTTGGATGTACTTTATACTCCAGATATGCTGGTTAAGGACCGTTCAGCCCTAGCCAAGGACCTGACCTCAATCTTGAAAACAGTGGACTTACAGTCTGATGGAGTTTATCGAGTCCTAGATGATCAAACCACCAGCCTTGATAAGAAGGTTGAGGCTGTGAAGAATTGGTATCTAGAAGAAAGCTTTGCAGAGGTCAAAGCGCAGCTGGGAACTCTGGTTGATAAGTTACTCACCAATCTAGACTACCAGTGGAACGATTCACCTGCTAGCATGGCTTCCTTGAAGCAGAAAGTTCAGGCTCACCAGTCTGCTATCATGCTGGGGCTTGCTTATCTCAATCGCTATTACGGTATCCGATTTGCCGATTACAATCTGAAAGAACTCATGCTCTTTAAACCAGATTTTTATGGCCAAAATGTGGATATCTTGGATCGATTGATTGAACTTGGTTCAAGAGAAAATAACCTAAAAGGCGACCAGACTCATGAAACCTTTGCAAGAGTCCTAGCCAAGGATACAAAATCTGAAGATTTACATGCCTTCTTAGACTACAACAGACAGTTGTTGACGACTGACAAGGATATGAATGACTGGTTTGTGAATGCCACCAAGGGCCATGTCTACATAGCAGAGCGAGCTTCGAAGAATCAAGAAATTGCAAATCGGAAGCATCGGGCTTATGACAATCTGAATAACTGGTTGCATCGCAATATGATTCTGCCTTTGTTGAATGTCAAGAAGGCACAGATGTTCCTGATTTCCAACTACAATACCATTACTTTTGGATCAGCTGATAAATCTGGCAAAACCATAGACCAGATGAAAGCTGACATTGATCTAGTAGCGGACCGCCAGTTGACTTACTTGGATTTCTGGTATCGACTTGCTGCTGATGAAGTTAAAGACCGTATGGTTAAGAGTGACTTTAATGTAGCTACACCAGTTTGGGAAGGCTATCGCGTTGATGGACGTGGCTGGGTAGAGCGTTATGGACATACTAGTGGTATGGAAGACTACGCGCCAATTCGTGAGGTATTTGGACCAGCAGGTCGCTACTATAAAGACAATAAGCTAGGAGCTTATGCCTCTATCTATCCAAAGATAAATGCCAGAGATGCTGTTCACTTTGTGGAAATCGATATGATGAGTGAGTATGGCTTGTCTGTCTACACCCATGAGACAACTCACATCAACGATCGTATTGTCTATCTGGGTGGCTACAAACATCGTGAAGGAACCTATGTAGAAGCCTATGCTCAGGGTATGCTCCAGTCACCGGCTGAGGAAGGCCATCAAGGTGAGTATGGTGCTCTTGGTCTCAACATGGCTTACATACGACCAAACGATGGGGACCAATGGTACAATCCAGATCCAACCAAGTTGCAAACACGCCAGCAGATTGACCACTACATGAAAGGTTATAATGAGGCCTTGATGCTTCTAGATTATCTGGAAGGAGAACGAGTTCTCGCTAAGAATGATCTGGCTTTGAAGAAGGCTTGGTTCAGCAAGATGACCAAGCAAATGCGCTATCAGGACCAGGATAATAAACTCCTTGCTCCAAACCAGTGGGACTATGTCCGTCCATTGACAGATGAGGAAGCCAAGACTCAGCTAAATTCTGTAGATGACCTAATCAAACATAACATCATCACCAATAGGCATTATCAGGGAACTTATCGACCAGAAGAACTCAAGACAGCTTATGTCAATGTCAAAATGGTGGATGCTATCTATGGTGGAAACACAAGTCAGGGAGCTCCAGGAGCCATCTCCTTCAAGCATAATGCCTTCCGTATGTGGGGTTATTATGGCTACGAAAATGGTTTCCTAGGCTATGCTTCTAATAAATACAAGGATGAGGCCTTAAGCGAGGGGCATGACACCCTTGGAGATGATTTCATCATCCAGAAGGTTTCGAAAGGCAAATACCAGAACTTAGAAGAATGGAAGAAGGCCTGGTTTGACGCTATTATTGCCAAGGCAAAACGAGGAATTCATAGTTTTGAAATTGATGGTCAGCAAATTGATTCTTACGAGAAATTGCAAGACTTGTTTGACCAAGCAGTAGAAACGGATTACCGAAACTTCAAGTATGGAGGCTCAGTTGCCAACTATACAGTAGCTCTGAAGAAAAAAGTCTTCCAGAAGTTATTGCAGGTCACAGATGCCTTTTCATCCGAACTCTTTCCTAAAGGATAGATAAAAAGTCGGTGTGATAAAAGAGAATGCTATGTTCAGATTTTCTTAGAAAGTGACATCTACTTTATCATTCTCAAAGAATAAATTGCCAGATCTCCTGTTGGGGTCTGGCTTTTATGGTATACTTAGGATATGCATAGAAAAACAGTGATTGATTTTAGGGCTTTGGGTGAGCGATACACCTTTACCCAGCCTATCAAAGAGTTAAAAACCAGAGATTTAGCAGAAGTAACAGACTTGCTGGCACAAGTGGAAAGCTACCAAGAGCAAGGCTATTATGTGGTAGGATATGTCAGCTATGAGGCTGCGCCAGCTTTTGAGGAAAAATTAGCGGTCCACAAAGCTCCCTTACTGGGGGAGTATTTGCTTTACTTTACTGTTCATGACAAAGTTGAAACATCCAGTATTCCTCTGACTTATGAGGAGGTGGATTTGCCATCAAACTGGCAGGAAGTAACATCTGCAGAGGACTATGAAAAGGCCATTGCCCAGATTCACCATCATTTACGACAAGGAGATACCTATCAGGTCAATTATACGGTTCAACTCAAGCAGGAGTTGTCTGCCAATCCTTTTGCTATCTACAATCGTATGGTTGTCGAGCAGGAAGCGGGTTACAATGCTTACGTAGAGCATGACGACATGGCAGTGATTTCCATGAGTCCAGAACTCTTTTTTGAGCAAAATGGCCGTGAATTAACGACTCGCCCTATGAAGGGGACGACTAAACGGGGTCTGAACGATGTTGAAGACTTGAAGGAAGCGGCTTGGTTGGAGCAAGATCCCAAAAATAGCTCAGAGAATATGATGATAGTGGACCTCTTGCGTAATGACATGAACCGTATTTCTGAGGTCGGAAGTGAGCATGTGGAGCGTCTGTGTCAAGTAGAGCAGTATTCTACAGTTTGGCAAATGACTTCGACCATCAAGAGTCAGTTACGACCGGATGCTGACCTAGTTGAAATTTTCCGATCGCTCTTTCCATGTGGCTCCATCACAGGAGCTCCCAAGATAGCGACTATGGAAATTATCAAGGACTTGGAGCCTCAATCTAGAGGAGTTTATTGTGGGACGATTGGTATCTTGCTTCCCAATGGACGACGGATTTTCAATGTGGCTATTCGAACCATTCAACTGCATCGAGAGCAAGCCATCTATGGAGTCGGTGGAGGCATCACTTGGGATAGCACTTGGGAGTCAGAATACCGTGAAGTCCAGCAAAAGGCTGCTGTTCTTTATCGCAAACAGCCTCATTTTAAGCTGATAACGACAGGGAAAATCAGTCAGAAAACCTTACTCTTTGAAAAGCAACATCTAGAAAGACTGCAAAAGGCTAGTCGTTACTTTGCCTTTCCTTTTGATGTAGAAGACTTGAGACAAAAGATAGAGGAAGAGTGCCAAGCTTGTGACCTCCATCAAGACTACCGTTTGCGAATCAGTCTCAGCAAATCTGGAGAAATAGAAATTGATCGACAAGTATTAACACCACTTAGTCCAACTTTTTGTCAAGCTAAACTTTGTCTGCAAGAAGCTGATTTGCAGCAGGCCTTTACCTACTTTAAGACGACACACCGACCACATTTGACAACGGGAGAGCAGGAAATCATCAATCACACTGCTGATGGAAAACTGCTTGAAACCTCTATTGGGAATCTGGTCTTAAAAATGGATGGCAAACTCTATACACCGCCAAGTCAACTAGGCCTGTTACCAGGGATTTATCGTCAACACTTGCTTGAAAATGGGCAAGTAGAAGAGAAGGTTTTGACCATAGAAGATTTGATGCGAGCAGAAGTCATCTATGGCTGCAATGCAGTAAGGGGCTTGTATGAGTTGTCAGTAAAGGATCACTAAATGAAACTAATATTTTTACATGGCCTAGGTCAGTCAGCAGCTAGTTGGAAAGCAGTTCAGGATTTGCTGGCAGATTATCCTTCTGAAGCCATAGAGTTATTTCCTACTGGAGTTGGGACTTATCAAGAAGCCAAAGAGTGCATTTATCAGCACTTATCAGAGGAGACAGAACCTTTTGTCTTAGTCGGTTTGTCTTTAGGGGCTGCACTTGCGTTGGAGCTTTCAAGTTATGATCTACCAAATCTTCAGGCCTTGGTTTTGTCAGGATGTCCACTGAAATTAGCAGGTAACATTCTTTTTTACATTCAGTTGCTGATATTTAAATTGCTTCCTAAGAGGATATATGAGAAGCAGGGGGCAGATAAGGCTCTTATGGTTGGAGTTTCTGAGGAATTAAAAACACTTGATTTAAGAGAGATTGCAAAGAATTGTCCCTATCCAAGCTTGTTGATCTGTGGTAGTCAGGATAAGCCTAATCTCAGTTCAATGAAAAGTATTCATGAACTGATGCCAGATTCTCAGTTTCAGATCATCCCTGACGGCCCTCATGTCTTGAATAGGGCCAAACCAAAAGAGTTTGCAGAATTAACCAGAAGTTTTCTTGAATTGCTGAAACAAGTTTGATAAAATAATATTGAGATTGATATTATAATTTTAGGAGAAAATCATGAACAAACGTCATTTATTAAAACTAGGCTTAGCTTCTTTACCTGTCCTAGCTTTGTTTTTACAACCTGTTGTGGCAGATGAAAGTATCCATTTTTCAAGCTGTAAGGAAGCTTGGGAGAATGGTTATGCAGATATTCATAAGGGAGAACCAGGATATTCTGCTACTCTAGATAAAGATCATGATGGGATTGCCTGTGAATCAAAGAATGCGCCTAAGGGCGTTTTAAAAGAGAAAAAGTCGAGTACATCACAAGCTAACACCAATGTAGCACCTGATAGTGTAGCACCTACCCCAAGTGTAGCAGCTGAAAGTGGCTGGGTTCGTCAGAATGGATCTTGGTACTATTTTTCTGAAAATGGGAAACCAGTAACAAATACTTGGCAGGGTGCTTACTATCTCAAGTCAGATGGAAGAATGGCTGAGAATGAGTGGGTATACGATAACTATTACCAAGCCTGGTATTACCTCAAATCAGATGGATCTTATGCACGCAATACTTGGCAAGGAAGTTACTATCTCAAATCAGATGGTAAGATGGCTCAGGGTGAATGGATTTATGATTCTTACTACAAAGCCTGGTATTACCTCAAATCAGATGGATCTTATGCGCATAATACTTGGCAAGGTGCATACTACCTCAAGTCAAATGGTAAAATGGCTCAGAGTGAATGGGTCTATGACTCTTCTTACCAAGCCTGGTATTACTTGAAATCAGATGGATCTTATGCTCGCAATGCATGGCAAGGAAATTACTATTTGAAATCGGATGGTAAAATGGCTAAGAATGAGCGAGTGGATGGCGGACGCTATTATGTAGATGCCTCTGGTTTGTGGAAACCATAGAATAGAAAAAAATTCTGGGAAGTTAATGCAAACCTTTGCACTGATTGGCAGATTTTGTTATACTAGTACTGTAAGCATTTTCAATTAAGGATAAGGAGAAGACGATGAGTCAAAAGATTATTGGGATTGACCTTGGTGGAACTTCTATCAAGTTCGCTATTTTAACGCAAGAAGGAGAAATCCAAGAAAAATGGTCTATCAAGACAAACATTTTGGATGAAGGAAGCCATATCGTAGACGATATGATTGAAACTATTCAACACCGTTTGGGCTTGCTTGGATTGTCTGCTGAAGATTTCCGTGGAATTGGTATGGGGTCACCTGGTGTGGTTGACCGTGAAAAAGGGACTGTTATCGGTGCCTACAACCTCAACTGGAAAACTCTTCAACCAATCAAAGAAAAAATGGAAAAAGCCTTGGGTATTCCATTCTTCATCGACAATGACGCTAACGTGGCAGCTCTTGGTGAGCGTTGGATGGGTGCTGGTGAAAACCAACCAGACGTTGTCTTTATGACACTTGGTACAGGTGTTGGTGGCGGTATCGTGGCAGAAGGAAAATTACTTCACGGTGTTGCTGGTGCTGCAGGTGAACTTGGACACATCACAGTTGACTTTGATCAACCAATCGCATGTACGTGTGGTAAAAAAGGCTGTCTTGAGACAGTAGCTTCAGCAACAGGTATTGTTAACTTGACTCGTCGTTATGCAGATGAATATGAAGGCGATGCAGAGTTGAAACGCTTGATTGATGATGGAGAAGAAGTAACTGCTAAAACTGTCTTTGATTTGGCAAAAGAAGGAGACGACCTTGCCTTGATCGTTTACCGTAACTTCTCACGTTACTTGGGAATTGCATGTGCCAACATCGGTTCAATCCTAAACCCATCAACAATCGTTATCGGTGGTGGTGTATCAGCTGCGGGAGAATTCCTTCTCCAAGGCGTGCAAAAGGTTTATGATGAAAATACCTTCCCACAAGTGCGCACAACAACTAAGTTGGCTCTTGCCACTCTAGGAAATGACGCTGGAGTTATCGGAGCAGCATCACTTGTATTGCAATAAATATAAACATAAAAAGGAGAAAATTTCTTTCCGTAAGCGAGTGATTTTCCTCCTTTCTTTTTTTATGCTATACTAGTTAAGAAATAAAAGTTGAGGTAGGGGTAAATGACAAAAGCAGATAAGATTTTTAAAGAAAATATTGAACGAATCCTTAACGAAGGAGTCTTTTCAGAACAGGCTCGTCCTAAGTATAAGGATGGAACAGTGGCTAACTCCAAGTACATTACAGGTGCTTTTGCGGAGTACGATTTGTCTAAGGGCGAATTTCCAATCACGACCTTGCGCCCCATCGCGATAAAATCAGCCATCAAGGAAGTACTTTGGATCTACCAAGACCAGACCAATAGTCTAGAAGTTCTCAATGATAAGTACAATGTTCACTACTGGAATGACTGGGAAGTTGGAGATACAGGGACTATTGGGGAACGTTATGGGGCTGTTGTTAAGAAGCATGACATCATTAACAAGATTCTCAAACAGTTGGAAGCCAATCCTTGGAACCGTCGCAATATCATCTCACTTTGGGATTATCAAGCTTTTGAGGAAACAGATGGCCTTCTACCATGCGCCTTTCAGACCATGTTTGATGTCCGTCGAGTAGATGGAGACATCTATCTGGATGCCACCTTGACCCAGCGTTCTAATGATATGCTAGTAGCTCACCACATCAATGCCATGCAGTATGTGGCGCTTCAGATGATGATTGCCAAACATTTTGGATGGAAAGTTGGAAAATTCTTCTACTTTATCAATAACCTTCACATTTATGACAATCAATTTGAACAAGCTCAGGAATTGCTTCGTCGTGAGCCTTCAAATTGCCAACCACGTTTGGTCTTGAATGTACCAGACAAGACCAACTTCTTTGATATTAAAGCAGAGGATTTTGAGCTGGTTGATTATGATCCAGTCAAGCCACAGTTGAAGTTTGACTTGGCAATTTAATACTCTCTGAAAATCAGGCTAGATTCCTAGTTTCCTATTTGGTTATTATTGAGTATAAATATAGAAAAAAAGAAGTTGAGAAAAAATCCCAACTTCTTTTGTTTATTAACGTGATACGCGACGGCGAGCTGCCTTCTTACGATTTTCTTCGATGAAAGCTGCTTTTTGTTCTTCTGGTTCGATCACTTTCTTTTTAACTGCGTATACTGCACCTGCAACTGCAGCAACAGTTCCTGCGACACCTGTTACAAGACCTTTAGCGAATCCTTTAGCCATGAGTATTCCTCCTTTAACTTATAAATCAGCCAGCTACCTCAAGAGGTCGCATTTTTCTGACTGACCTTTTTGTGATATAATAATAGTATCGAAAAAATGGGAATTTTTCAAGGAAAAAAGATGAAAACAAAAATAATTGTGATTGTTGGACCGACTGCAGTTGGAAAGACAGCTCTAGCCATTGAAGTTGCTAAGCATTTTAATGGCGAAGTAGTTAGTGGAGATAGCCAACAAGTCTATCGAGGACTAGATATTGGGACAGCCAAGGCTAGTCCAGAGGAGCAGGCAAGTGTTCCTCATCACTTGATTGATGTGAGAGAGGTAACCGAGTCTTACTCGGCTTTTGATTTTGTTTCAGAAGCTAAAGCAGCTATTGAGGATATTCAAAGTCGAGGTAAGCTCGCTATTATTGCTGGTGGGACAGGACTTTATATCCAGAGTCTGCTAGAAGGATATCATTTAGGTGGGGCGACACCTCATGAGGAGATTTTAGCTTATCGTGCTAGTCTAGATCCTTTTTCGGATGAGGAGTTAGCCCATCTGGTAGATCAAGCAGGCCTTGAAATTCCCCAGTTTAATCGTCGTCGTGCCATGCGTGCCTTGGAAATTGCCCATTTTGGTCAAGACTTGGAAAATCAAGAGATCTTGTATGAACCGCTGATTATCTGCTTGGACGATGAACGTAGTCAGCTTTATGAGCGTATCAATCACAGAGTGGAGCTGATGTTTGAAGCTGGGCTTCTAGACGAAGCCAAGTGGTTGTTTGACCATTATCCAGATGTGCAGGCTGCTAAAGGAATTGGTTACAAGGAACTCTTTCCTTATTTTCGAGGAGAGCAGTCCTTGGAAGAAGCACGTGACAGTCTCAAACAGGCGACACGCCGTTTTGCCAAGCGCCAGCTAACCTGGTTCCGTAATCGCATGCAGGTAACCTTTTATCAGATAGGAGAATCTGGTGTAAAAGACCGTATTTTAAACCAGATTGAGGAGTTTTTAAATGATTGAAACGGAGAAAAAAGAGGAGCGAGTCCTGCTGATTGGTGTTGAACTTCAGGGCATGGATAATTTTGACCTTTCCATGGAAGAACTGGCTAGTCTGGCTAAGACGGCTGGAGCGGTTGTAGTGGATAGCTACAGACAAAAACGAGAAAAATACGACTCTAAAACCTTTGTCGGCTCTGGTAAGTTGGAAGAAATTGCTCAAATGGTGGACGCAGAAGAAATCACGACAGTCATCGTCAATAACCGTCTGACTCCTCGTCAAAATGTCAATTTAGAGGAAGTCTTAGGTGTCAAGGTCATTGACCGTATGCAGTTGATTTTGGATATCTTTGCCATGAGAGCTCGAAGTCATGAAGGAAAGCTCCAAGTGCATCTTGCACAGCTCAAGTACCTCTTGCCTCGTTTGGTTGGTCAAGGGATTATGCTCAGCCGTCAGGCAGGGGGGATTGGTTCCCGTGGTCCAGGTGAAAGCCAGCTGGAACTCAACCGTCGTAGTGTTCGTAACCAAATCACAGATATCGAGCGTCAGCTCAAAGTCGTTGAGAAAAATCGAGCGACAGTTCGAGAAAAACGTTTGGAGTCAAGTACCTTTAAGATTGGTTTGATTGGCTATACCAATGCTGGGAAATCGACCATTATGAACACCTTGACTAGCAAGACCCAGTATGAGGCAGATGAGCTTTTTGCGACTCTGGATGCGACAACTAAAAGCATTCATCTGGGAGGCAATCTTCAGGTTACCTTGACCGACACCGTTGGATTTATCCAAGACTTGCCAACTGAGTTGGTGTCAAGTTTCAAGTCTACCTTGGAAGAAAGCAAGCATGTAGACCTCTTGGTCCACGTTATCGATGCCAGCAATCCTTACCATGAGGAACATGAAAAAACGGTCCTGTCTATCATGAAAGACTTGGATATGGAAGATATTCCTCGCCTGACTCTTTATAATAAGGCGGATTTGGTGGATGATTTCACGCCCACTCAAACGCCTTATGCATTGATTTCTGCCAAGTCTAAAGATAGTCGAGAACAGTTGCAAGCTTTATTGCTAGATAAGATCAAGGAAATTTTTGAAGCCTTTACTCTGCGCGTGCCTTTTTCTAAGTCTTACAAGATTCATGATTTAGAAAGTGTTGCGATTCTTGAAAAACGTGACTACCAAGATGACGGCGAAGTCATCAGAGGCTACATTGCTGAGAAAAATAAATGGAGATTAGAAGAATTTTATGACTGATATCAAATCATTAGCCCTCAAGTATGGTGGCTATACGAGTCTAGACAAGGTCTATCTGGACCAGCTTTTAGCTGGTAGGTCTGAAGAGGAGCAACTAGCTCTCATCACACCTCCACCTAGCGTGGTTAATGCCTACTTTGCAGAGCTTTACCAGAAAAAGAGTCCTCAGGCTGCAACAGATTATTTTGCAGAAGTCAGCCAAGAACTGAACCTCTACAATACTGAACCAAGTTTTACTGAAGAAAGCAAACCCTTTATCCGTCTGAACCTGTCGGGTAAATCCTTTGGATTTTGCTATGAGAGGGAGGGACTTGGTCGCATTTTCTCTGAAACTGAGGAAACAATCACAGCTGACTTACTTTTTGAAATTGCGCAAATTTTCCCCCATCAGCTAGTCTTTGAGGAGTCTGGAAAAATTTACATGAAGGCTGTCGGGGATGAGGAAATAGTTAGTGTAGAAAGCTTAACATCTTTAACTGACTTGGAAAGCTTGGCAGATGGTCGCAAGCGTCTCAAAGGTTATAGTCAAGAGGATTTGCTACAAGAAGCTGAATCTTTCTCTGGCAAATTTTATTACCGCTCGGAAAACCGCACTGCTATGTTATATATTGATTAATTAGAAAGTATCGAATGGATATTCAATTTTTAGGAACGGGGGCTGGTCAGCCCTCTAAAGCCCGCAACGTTTCAAGCCTTGCCCTGAAACTCTTGGACGAGATTAACGAAGTTTGGCTCTTTGACTGTGGAGAAGGAACGCAAAATCGCATTCTGGAAACTACGATTCGACCACGGAAGGTCAGCAAAATCTTTATCACCCACTTACATGGAGACCATATCTTTGGTTTGCCAGGATTTCTCTCTAGTCGTGCCTTTCAAGCCAATGAAGAGCAGACGGATTTGGAAATCTATGGTCCCCAAGGTATTAAGTCATTTGTCTTGACTAGTTTGCGTGTCTCTGGTTCACGTCTGCCATATAAGATTCATTTCCATGAATTTGACCAAGATTCTCTTGGGAAAATCCTTGAAACAGATAAATTCACGGTGTATGCGGAAGAGTTGGATCACACTATTTTCTGTGTGGGTTATCGTGTCATGCAAAAGGATCTAGAAGGGACCTTGGATGCTGAGAAACTTAAGGCTGCTGGTGTCCCATTCGGCCCTCTTTTTGGCAAAATCAAAAACGGTCAGGATGTCGTCTTAGAAGACGGCACCGAGATTAAGGCAGCAGATTATATTTCAGCACCGCGACCTGGTAAGATTATTACCATTTTGGGAGATACTCGAAAAACAGATGCCAGTGTGCGTCTTGGTGCCAATGCAGATGTTCTTGTCCATGAGTCGACTTATGGCAAGGGAGACGAAAAGATTGCCCGCAACCACGGTCACTCAAACAATGTGCAAGCTGCTCAGGTAGCGGCAGAAGCAGGAGCCAAACGACTCTTGCTCAACCATATCAGTGCACGCTTCCTTTCAAAGGACATTAGCCAGCTCAAGAAAGATGCGGCAACGATTTTTGAAAATGTCCATGTGGTTAAAGACCTAGAAGAAGTGGAAATCTAGGATCTCGAGAAAGGATAAATATGTCTACTATTCTCATTACGGGTGCTAGTGGTGGTCTAGCCCAAGAAATGGTCAAACTCTTGTCCAATGATCAATTGATTTTGCTGGGTAGAAATAGAGAAAAATTAGCTCAACTATACGGAAATCATCCACATGCAGAATTGGTCGAAATCGATATTACCGATGCTCAAGCCCTAGAAGGCTTAGTAGCTGAACTCTACCAGCACTATGGTAAGATTGATGTTTTGATTAACAACGCTGGCTATGGGATTTTTGAGGAATTTGACAAGATCTCTAATCAAGATATTCATCAAATGTTTGAGGTCAACACCTTTGCTCTCATGAATCTGTCTCGGTTGGTTGGAGCTCGTATGAAGGAGACACGAAAAGGCCATATCATCAACATCGTCAGCATGGCTGGTTTGATAGCAACTGGCAAGTCCAGTCTTTACTCGGCGACCAAGTTTGCGGCTATTGGATTTTCAAATGCTCTGCGCCTTGAACTTATGTCCTATGGAGTCTATGTGACGACGGTTAATCCAGGACCTATCCGTACAGGATTTTTTGACCAGGCAGACCCAGATGGAACCTATCTCAAATCAGTTGACCGTTTCCTACTTGAGCCAGATGAAGTAGCTAAAAAGATTGTCAAAACCATAGGAAAAAACAAACGGGAACTCAATCTTCCAATCTTGCTCAATCTAGCCCATAAGTTTTACACCCTCTTTCCCAAGTTAGCAGATAAGTTGGCTGGGGAAACCTTTAATTATAAGTGATAAAGCTGTTCCCTTGAGGAATGGCTTTTTGCTTTAATTAGGAGGAGTTGTTCATCGAAAATAATCCCTGAACATACTGGTAGTTTTCCCCTATTAGATAGCTTTGAGGTATAATAGAGATAAGAACGTTCATTAGAAAAATGAAGTCCCAAACCAGCTAACTTACCCTAGATAATGACCTATGTATAGTCGGAGGTCGACAATGGAATTATTGACAATTGACCAAATCATTTCCCTTACCCAAGAAGAAACACAAGGGCTGGACCCTGAGATAAGAGAAGGGATTGTCCTGAGCCATACTGAACTGCCTGTGTCTGAACTGGATCGTTTGAAAAAACAACTGCAAATACAAGATTTGGATCCGATTTTTAGGAAATATATTCTGGCTTATAACTGGGGGCAGGTCGGTTTTTTAAGTTACCAGTTTGGATATGGGGACGGCACTAGTCTGACTTGGTTGATCAATCGCAATTTGGAATACCATGATTACTCAACTCTACAAGAAAGCAGCTTGATCATCATTGCAAATGGAGATCCCTATACTATTTTGCTGGATTGTAAATCTGGGGCAGTCTATGCTGTTGATGCAGAGATGACCTATGATGAAAAAATATGGCTGTCACCAGATTTTCTAGCATTTGTTAGAGCCATGGGAACGGCTCAATCTGCAGTTTGGACGGGTTGTGAAAGTGACTTCATCCACTTGATGACTAGAATAGGCCATGCGTCCAGTTTGATATTCTGGCAGAGTCTGGTCGGATTTTATGATTGAAACTAGAAGGAGCAGGTCATGGAATTTATAGTAGCTGAGGAGGGAATTCCTCAAAATATCGGATGTCAGGGAGCCTTGATTGCCTATTATGGCAGTGAGATAGAATTTCATTATGAAACCGTTCCACCGCACGGTGATGAGATTTTTTCTGCCAAGTTGCCTTTGTTGGGGCTTGATCTGCCCTTTTGGATCTATGGGAGAAATCTCATATTCTTAGACGCTTACTACCTTTTAGCTGAAACTGTTAAGAAAGGAACGTGGGATCCCATAACCAGTATGCTCATCAACATTCATACGGGGGAATACACCAGCCTAGACCACTGGTACAATCATATATCTATTGAGCAAAACGGTCTTGAGTTGAAAAATGATTATGATGGACAAGTCCTGACTTTGAAAACTGTTGACAATCTTCAATGGCTTGCCCTAGATGCTGAATCAGAAGAAAGGAACTAAATATGGCAAAGAAAAGAGTTACATTACCAAAAGAGTTTAAGGATTTAATGGATGAAGGAAATATTGAAGCCCTTAAAGCAGTCTATGATCGTTGTGAATTAACCGCTCATGATGGAAGATTTAGCTTATGTACACCTCTGCATATGGGAGGAGTCCCGGATGAATTGGTTATCTGGCTTGTCGAACAGGGCTTGGATATCAATATCCCTGATTATTATGGAGCGACTCCTTTGTACCGTCAGGCAACCATGGGAAGAGAGACTGTAAAACTCTTGCTTGAATTGGGGGCAGACATTGGAAAACCTAATACCTATGGTGAGACCCCCCTACATGTAGCAGCTGAGTTTTTCCATCCTAAGACTGTCAAACTTTTGATTGATAAGGGAGCAGATGTCAATGCTAAAAATGATATGGGAAGAACCCCACTAGCTTCAGTCTTGATGGTTTGTCGGGGGATTTATATTGCCCAAACAGCTGAAATTGCCTCTATGCTGCTGGATGCAGGTGCTAAGAAAACATCTGCTATGAAAGAAAAGGTTGAAAATATTGGTAAGGATTTTGAATTTCATAGAGAAGGGATCAATCCCGATTATCTAGAAGCAGCAGATCAGGGTCTAGAAAAACTTTATGCTTTGTTTGATGTCAAGCCGGTAGCCAAACGAATAACCCACGATGGAGTTTCTCCGATTCTCGTAAAAGAAGGTAGCTGGGAGGAACAATATGAGGAACTTTGGTCCTTCTTGATACCTTCAAGTGGAGCAGCAAAAACTGTTCAGGGGGAAGTTATCCGTATACCAGGTCGAGTTCGAGATGAACTGGATCGCAATGGTGGGGGCAACTGGGATAGGGACTATAGAAAAATGCTTCAGGCACTCCCTCAATACTTGTCTCTAGGAATCCCTCTTTCAGAACAAGAATTAGCAGAGACTAAAGAGCTTATTGCTCAAGTTCATGGGAAAGATTTTGATGACGAGCCTCGCCTAGACCGCCTGTGTCAGCTAGCTATTGCTTGGATTAAGCAAAATCCTGAACCCCTTCTCCTAGAAAAAACAAGTTATAAGCGTTAAAAAGCATTGGAAGACAGATAAAATAAAGAAATCATGGTGGGATTATGCAACTAATTGACCAAGTTAAAAAAATAGAAACTTATATTTGTGAGTATTTTGAAGACTGGGATTTGGATGATCCTGTAGAAGAAGGATATCTGGAAGATTATCAGGACATTTCTGGTGCTTCCGAGAAAGAGCTTCAAGGCTTTGCGGAAAGACTTGGCATTCGTCTACCTAGCGACTTCAAAGAGCTTTATAGCTACAAAAATGGGAGTAAATACTTCTCTATTTTACCTTGTGTAATTGACCAGAGAAATTTGACTTTTTCTCTCATGAGTCTGCAGGAAATTGAGACTTGTAAAAAGTACTTTCAAAATAGAGATGCTCTGTTAACCGAATTTCCCGACTATTTTTCTAGTCAAGACCTGGAAAATATGCGTGATAGTAGAATTAAGCCTTATCTTTTTAATAAAAAATGGCTTCCTTTTGCTCAGTGTTGTGACTCTTGTTATCTTATGCTGGACTTTGATCCAGACCAGGAGGGTCAGGAAGGGCAGATTATTTGCTACATCCATGATCCTGACCAGGTGATCTATGCGGCTAAAAGTCTTACAAATTTGATTGAAGGGATAATGGATGAGATAGTATGAACGGACAAATGTACCAAATAGCCTGTATCGTGGCAGCAGCTAGGAAGGCTTTAAAAAGTGGTAAAGAAATATGCTATAGGCCTGAAAAATATACAAATAAGTTGAGCTTTCAAATTTTGCTGTCAGAAAATGGGGAAGCTACAGAACTTTCAGTATCTGACTGGTTTGAAAACCTCAAGAAAAAAGGTCTAAAGGACTTACAATTATTTTGTCCTATTTCAGTTGAAGACAGAGGTATTTTAGGTTTCTCCAATACGACACAGAGTTCAATTCTCTGTTTTTATAAAGATGGGAAGGCAAGTTATTTCCTACCAAATTGGGAAGCTGCTTTCGCAGGCAGTGGCTGGGATGTTACCTACACTGAGTTTGAATGGAAAAGGTCTTCTCAAGACATTCCCCACTATGAAAATAATATCGAAGAATTTAAGGACATATTGACTCGGATAGAAGATCTAGCAAGGAAAATTGAATGTGAAAACTTTGCCAAAGTCTTTCACTCTGCTAGAAACTTTTTGCTAGACCCAGAATCTGGTAAAGGACTGGCAGAACCTCAAATTCCACCGCAACATCTAAGCATATTTAGAACTGCAAGTGCAGCGGATGTTTTTGGAGGAATGGGCTCCTGGAATGATGAACCTGGATGGCTGGCACAAGATAAGGGACTGGGTCAAGTATACGATGAACTTTCAGATCAATTGCTAAGAAATATTAGATTAGCTATTCTATTTGCCATCAATGAATGGTGATTGTTTATACTCTTCAAAAATCAAATTCAAACCACGTCAGCTTCACCTTGCCGTACTCGAGTACAGCCTTTGGCTAGCTTCCTAGTTTGCTCTTTGATTTTCAGAGTATTAGGAGGAAGAAAATGGGGAAGTTAAAGTTAAGCCTATTGAAGAAATGGGAACTAGACAAGGACTACAATAGTGTTCTCAATTCTGTCATGTTACAGGATGGTAGAGCCTTTGTCTTGACCAGTGAGAAGGAAGCTTTCAATCGCTACTGTCTGCTTGAAGTATCGCCTTTGGGTGTGAAGGAGATAGATGCTTGGGATTGTGATCATGTTTGGGAGGAAGAGCCTCTACTCTTTACAGATGGACAAAATATTGGCATCATCAAGGCTGGTAAGGAAATAGTCTATTATACTGGTGATTTTTCTAATCCAGAAATCATTGCCATAAAGGATCCGCAAAGTATACTTCCTAAAAAGGCACAAGAGAGGTATTTTCAAATAGTTTCAGATAGCGACCAGATCCCCGTGTGTTTTGAAAATCGAGTTTATACCAATCAGGCAAGAAACTTTGCCCTTTTAGAATTTGATAGAGAGAAAAAGCAGGCGAAGTGGACCACTTATTCGCATATTGATAAAAAAGATTTAAACCACTACGACAGGAGCTCAGATGCTTGTCCTAAAATCGATAGTCTGAAATATTGGCAACAAGAGCTCTATGCCTATAGCTCTGGAGAAAGCCAAACCTCTGTCAATAAATGGGGCATGGACTATTATGCCCTAGTTAAAATCTCTAGTGATGGTCGTATTATCGAAAAGTTATTAGAATCTGAACATTTAAAGGCTTTAGGCAAAAAAGCTGGTGTCAATGGACTCTTTACGGATTCGCCTTATCTTATCCTGAGCCCCCTATTTAAGAATGATGACTGGAAGAGCAAGCAAAAGCTATTTTCTCTGGCAACAAGAGAATGGTGCGAAATAGCCTTGCCTAGAGGAATGAGTAAACATAAGGTTCAAAATATGACAGACAACTTTTGTTTAACCTTCCTGTACGACAGAGGATTAAAAGAACTTGCCCTTTGTCAGATTGACTAGGCTGTAAATTGGAGTTAGGAATATTCTTAGAATAGATGAAGAAAATAAAAAAATTAAAAATGTTAAAACATCTTGACATTTCATCGATTTAGAGTATAATAAAAAATGTAAAGAGCTCTTGACATTGTTTTGACAGATTGGAGGAACAGGACTATGAGAAAAATGGATGAAATGGACAGAGCGATTCAGCTACGTTCTGAGGAATGGGGTTATAAAACGGCTCTATTTGGCTTATGTGGATGGACAGTATTTAATATTTATCAATCTATTACAAAAGGCATTGAACTTGAAATGTTACCATGTCTGATTTTATGTTTATCTATTTCTGTTCAAGGATTTACACAAATTGCCATAAAACAGAAAATGGTTGATGGTGATGAAGATTTTAAAGAACCTAATAAACTTGTTCAAGGAGTAATTTTGATGGTTGTTATCCTTATCGTAGTTTTGGCAATTGGCATTTATTGTTTTCAGAAAGACTAATGCTGTATGAAAAATAATATCAAACAGCTAAGAAAGTCTGAAGGACTACGTCAGGAAGATATGGCAAAAATATTAGGCGTTAGTCGACAAACCATTATTGCTATCGAGAATGACAAGTACAATCCTACACTTGAACTAGCAATGAAAATTGCAAGGTTGCTACAACTACATGTTGAAGAAATTTTCATTTTAGAAGATTAAAGATATCAGATAGCATTTATTCTAATCATCTGATTCGTAATGATGGAGAGTTTTCCGGTTCATGGAAACTCTCTTTTAAAGCTCATAAAGAGTCTACTCAATTTTACCCTTGTCCATCTATATATCTATCGTAAAACTGGTATAAAAATTGCAAATCGAATCTTAAAATAGTATACTAGAACTAGCAATTATGAAAATGTTTGCACTTTTGTTGATGATGATTATTTAGGAGACAAGACATGGAATTAACAGCCATTTATCATAGACCAGAATCAGAGTATGCTTATCTTTATAAGGAAGGTCAGCTACATATTCGAATTAGAACCAAGAAAAATGATGTCCAGCAGGTCATTCTACACTATGGTGATCCCTTTATTTTTATTGAGGATAAGTATGAAGCTAAGAATGAAATGACCAAAGTAACCTCAGACGCCTTGTTTGATTATTGGCAGGTTACAGTATCGGTTGATTTTGCACGGATTCAGTATCTCTTTGAACTTCTTGATAAGGAAGGTCAGGGAGTCTTCTACGGAGATAAGGGTTGTGTAGAACATACTCAAGAAAACTTGGATGCTGAAGGAAATGGCTTTAAACTTCCTTACATTCACGAAATCGATGGTTGCCAAGTTCCAAGCTGGGTTTCAAATACCGTTTGGTACCAGATTTTTCCAGAACGCTTTGCTAATGGAAATCCTAATTTGACTCCTGATGGAGCTCGAGCGTGGGATGCAGAGATTTCTCCTGAAAGGGATGATTTTTTTGGTGGAGATTTGCAAGGGATTATTGACCATTTAGACTATCTTAAAGATTTGGGAATCACTGGACTTTATCTATGTCCGATTTTTGAAGCTACAACCAATCACAAGTACGATACGACGGATTATTTTGAAATTGACCGTCACTTTGGAGACAAGGAAATCTTTCGTAATCTAGTCGAGGAAGCCCATAAACGGGGCATCAAAATCATGTTAGATGCAGTGTTTAACCATATCGGAGATCAGTCAGCCCAATGGCAGGATGTTCTAAGGAATGGAGAAAATTCCCCTTATAAAGATTGGTTTCATATTCAAGAATTTCCAATTACTGAGGATAAGCTTAAGAAGGCCAGAGAATTACCTTATCATACCTTTGCCTTTGCTAGCTATATGCCTAAGTTAAATACAGCTAACCCTGAAGTCAAAGACTATCTTTTGAGGGTTGCAACCTACTGGATTGAAAATTTTGATATCGATGCTTGGCGTTTGGACGTTGCAAATGAAATTGACCACCAGTTCTGGAGAGATTTCAGAAAGGCAGTTCTTGCTAAAAAGCCTGATTTGTACATATTAGGTGAAATCTGGCATACCTCACAACCTTGGCTACAAGGAGACGAGTTCCATGCTGTTATGAACTATCCACTCTCTGAAAGTATCAAGAATTATTTCTTGCGTCAGCATAAAAAGACAGAGCAGTTTATTTCAGAAATCAACAGCCAGTCTATGTACTACAAGCAACAAATTGCTGAAGTTATGTTTAACCTTTTAGATTCTCATGATACAGAGCGTATCCTCACAACTGCAAAAGGAAATGTGCAGCATGTCAAGGCAGCCCTTGTCTTCCTCTACCTTCAAAAAGGGACCCCTTGTATCTATTACGGAACAGAGCTGGCACTTAAAGGGGGACCAGACCCTGACTGCCGTCGTGTCATGCCTTGGAACCGTGTTTCTGAGGACAATGATATGCTGAATTTCATAAAGCAATTAATCAAGGTCCGTAAGGAAGTGGCAAGCATGATCCAGCATGGTTCCTATAGCTTGCAAGAAGTGAAACCAGATGTTCTAGCATTAACGTGGAACTACGAAGGGAAAGAAGTTCAGGCTATCTTTAACCAGTCTCCTGAGAATTTTGTTTTAGAAAGAGACTCTGTTGATTTAGCGAGTCATTGCCAGCTTGAAGATGGACATCAAGTCATCTTACCAGATGGATTTGTGGTCTATATTTCTGAGTAAAAAAGGATTAAAATAATGGCACTCAAGGAAGTTTATGATTATTTTCGTCACTATGATAAGGAAACTTATCAAGTTGTCGCCTGCATGGGCAATGAACCATCGGAAGAAGATGTTCAGGATTTTGAAAATCAATACGGCATTCGTCTGCCAGAAGATTTCAGGGAATTCACCATGTCATCTCTGGGAGGTCTCTTTATGGAAGTCAGGGAAGAGCTATGGTCAAGAGCCAAGGCTTACGATGTAGCCCCTTTTTGGACCTTCTGCCGAGGTATCAAGGTCTTGGGGATCGCCAATGGCATCCCAGACTTCTTAGACATTCGAATAAAAACCAAGGAATTACATGATTTAGGGTTTGTTGACTATATTCCATTTCTGTCTATCATCGGGGATGGAGATGTGATTTTCTGCTTTGATAAGGACAATCATATAGTAGCTCTAAATTGGTATAATAGTGGCGAAACTGAAGAGCTTGAATGTGATTTTTCAGAGCTTTTGCTTCAGCAAATTGCCGAGTTAGAAGAACGTAAAAATGAGATGGTCAAGCTACTGGAAAAGGGGAAAACAAGTCAATAATCTAATAGGAAATGTTAGTTTGATAGACCGTAAAAGAGGTTGGGATAAAAGATCCCGACCTCACTTTTTATTAGCAATCAAACTTTGACGCGGTAGCTGATTGAACTTTCTGTTCGTCTTTTATACTCTTCGAAAATCTCTTCAAACCACGTCAGCTTCGCCTTGCCGTACTCAAGTACAGCCTGCGGCTAGCTTCCTAGTTTGCTCTTTGATTTTCAGAGTATTAGACTCCAAAAATCTCCTAATCATCCTCGCGGGGCTGGGACTACGAAATCGAGACTTTGTCTATCGATTTCTGTCCCACTGCCTTTTTTAGTAAAATCATTCACTAAATGTACATTCAGATTTTCAAAGTTTTCTACTAATTATAGAAAAAAGAATCAAAAGTATGATTTTTATGCTGCCAGTATTGAAGTTTCTTATATTATTTTATAAAATAGAAGCAAAATACTACTGAAAAAGTAGAGCGCTTACATAAAATTGGAAGCGGTTACGAATATAAGGAGGATCTTATGGGAAAAGATCATTGGAATCGAAAAAGAGTGTACAGTATCCGAAAATTTACCGTTGGAACTTGCTCTGTAGTTATCGGCACTTGCTCAGTCTTATTTGGAGCAAGTGTAGCTGGTGCAAACCAAGTTTCAGCTGATGAAACTCCAATTGCAGTTGCTGCAGAAAAAGTAGAGGATGATTCTCATAAAGAGGAACTTGGTGAAACAAGAAGTCTAGAACAACCGGCATCAACTGAATCAGCTGCAAGTGAAGTTGCTACACCAGCTCATGCAGTTGAAAAGGCACAGGACGACCAAACTGTACAATCAGATTCTGATAAAAAAGTGGATTCCATGTTAGATAAGAAACCTCAAGCAATTACTCAAGATCAATCTGCTCAAACGGAAAAACCGGACCTAAAACCGGCTACCAGTGAGGAGGTAAATCAATTGGTTGAGGACCGTAAAATAGAATTTAACCAAAACTGGCATTTTAAACTCAATGCCAATGCCAAAGACGCTATCAAACCAGATGCAGATGTATCAAGCTGGAAGAAATTAGACCTTCCTCATGACTGGAGTATTTACAATGACTTCGATCATGATTCTCCTGCCCAAAACGAAGGTGGCCAACTCAATGGTGGTGATGCTTGGTATCGCAAGACCTTTAAACTAGATGAAAAAGACCTTAACAAGAATGTTCGCCTAGTCTTTGATGGTGTTTATATGGATTCGCAAGTCTATGTAAACGGTCAGCTAGTTGGTCACTATCCAAATGGTTACAACCAATTCTCTTATGACATCACTGATTATCTCAATAAAGACGGTCGTGAAAATGTCGTGGCTGTACATGCGGTCAATAAACAACCAAGTAGCCGTTGGTACTCAGGAAGTGGTATTTACCGCGATGTTACCCTTCAAGTCACAGATAAGGTTCATGCTGAGAAAAATGGAACAACGATCTTAACACCAGACCTTGAAAAACAACAAAATGGTAAGGTTGATACTCATGTAACAAGTAAGATCGTCAATACAGATGACAAAGATCATGAAATTGTTGCTGAATACCAAATTATTGAAAGAAATGGTCAGGCTGTAACGGACGTGGTTCGTACAGATAGCCAAGTCTTGAAAGCTCATCAATCAACTAGCCTAAATGCTATTTTACAAGTTGAGAAACCAAAACTCTGGACAGTCCTTAACGATAAACCAGCTCTTTATGAATTAGTGACTCGTGTTTATCGTGACGGCCAATTGGTCGATGCCAAGAAGGACTTGTTTGGTTACCGTTACTATAACTGGACACCAAATGAAGGCTTCTCTTTGAATGGTGAACGCATTAAATTCCATGGAGTTTCTCTTCACCACGATCACGGAGCTCTAGGGGCTGAAGAAAATTATAAGGCAGAATACCGTCGTCTGAAACAGATGAAGGATATGGGTGTCAACTCTATCCGTACAACCCACAACCCAGCTAGTGAGCAGACCTTGCAGATCGCTGCAGAACTAGGTTTGTTGGTGCAAGAAGAAGCCTTCGATACTTGGTACGGTGGTAAGAAACAGTATGACTACGGACGTTTCTTTGACAAGGACGCTACTCACCCAGATGCTAAAAAAGGTGAAAAATGGTCTGACTTTGACCTACGTACAATGGTCGAAAGAGGCAAGAACAACCCTGCTATCGTCATGTGGTCTATCGGTAATGAAATCGGTGAAGCAGACGGAAAACCTCGTTCTCTAGCGACTGTTAAACGCTTGGTGCAAGTGATCAAGGCAGTTGATAAGACACGCTATGTCACTATGGGAGCAGACAAGTTCCGCTTTGGTGATGGTAGTGGTGATCATGAAAAGATTGCGAACGAACTTGATGCGGTTGGATTTAACTATTCAGAAGACAACTACAAGAAACTACGTGCTAAACATCCAAACTGGTTGATTTACGGATCAGAAACTTCTTCTGCAACTCGTACTCGTGGTAGCTACTTCCGTCCAGAAAGTGAGCTAGTTCATAGCAACCAAGCTTACCGTCATTATGAGCAATCAGACTACGGTAATGACCGTGTTGGTTGGGGTAAAACAGCTACAGCATCTTGGACATTTGACCGTGACAATGCAGGTTATGCTGGTCAGTTTATCTGGACAGGTACCGACTATATCGGTGAGCCTACTCCATGGCACAACCAAAACAACACACCAGTTAAGAGTTCTTACTTTGGTATCGTAGATACAGCTGGAATTCCTAAGAATGACTATTACTTGTACCAAAGCCAATGGGTTTCTGCTCAGAAGAAACCAATGGTTCACCTACTTCCTCACTGGAACTGGGAAGATCCTACTCTTAAAGCTAATGTAGCGGATGCAGATGGTAAAATTCCAGTCCGTGCTTACTCTAATGCTGCAAGTGTTGAGTTATTCTTGAACGGTGAATCTTTAGGCAAGAAGACATTTAACAAAAAACAAACTAGCGATGGACGTACTTACCAAGAAGGTGCCAATGCTAAGGAACTTTACCTTGAGTGGAAGGTTGCTTTCGAAGCTGGAACCTTGGAAGCAGTAGCTCGTGATGAAGCAGGTAATGAAATTGCTCGTGATAAGATTACGACTGCTGGTGAGCCTGCAGGTGTTCGTTTAGTCAAAGAAGAACATGCTATCGCAGCAGACGGAAAAGACCTTACTTATATTTACTATGAAATCGTTGACCAGGCTGGTAATGTAGTTCCTACAGCTAACAACCTTGTGCGCTTCCAGTTGCATGGTCAAGGTCAAATTGTCGGTGTGGATAACGGTGAACAAGCTAGCCGTGAGCGTTACAAAGAACAAGCAGACGGTTCATGGATCCGTAAGGCCTTCAATGGTAAGGGTGTTGTCATTGTCAAATCAACTGAGCAAGCAGGTAAATTCACTTTGACTGCCCACTCTGATCTCTTGAAATCTGATCAAACAACCATTTTCACAGGTAAGAAAGACCAAGAAGAAAAAACTGTCTTAGGTACAGAAGTACCTAAAGTACGTACAGTTATCGGACAAGCACCAAAAATGCCTAAGAAAGTGGCATTTATCTACAGTGACGGCAGTCGTGCAAAACTTCCAGTAGAATGGTCAGCAGTTGATGTCAACGAACCAGGAATTGTGACTGTTAAAGGTGTGGCAGAAGGACGTGAAGTAGAAGCGCGTGTTGAAGTCTTGGCTCTCGAAGCAGAATTGCCTATAGTCAAGAGAATCGCTCCAAATACAGACCTAAATTCAGTTGACAAATCTGTTTCCTACGTATTGTCAGATGGTACTGTAGCAAGCTATGATGTTGATAAGTGGGAAATTGCAGCTGAAGATCAAGCTAAACTAGCAATCCCAGGATCACGCATTCAAGCAAAAGGTATTTTAGAAGATGAAGAAATCGCTGCGACCTTGGTAGTAGCAGAAGGTGAAGCTGCTAATCCAGTAGTTCCAAGTGTAACCGTAGCAGACCAAACTGTAGAAGGTCTTTCAACTGAGCAACCAGTAAAATACCACAAGCTTGCTTATGGCGCAGCTTTGCCAGAGGTTAAAGCTACGGCTGAAAATGCTCAAGTGACAGTTATTCAGGCTAATGAAGCAAATGGTATGCGTGCAAGCATCCATGTTCAACCAAACGATGGTGGCCCACTACAAACCTATGCTATCCAATTCCTACAAGAAGCTCCACAAATTGAACGTTTGAGCCTAGAAGTTGAAAATGCAGCTACTTTGAAAGAAGATCAAACTGTCGGTATCAAGGTCTTGGCTCACTATCAAGACGGTACACAAGCAGTCTTGAAAGCTGACAAGGTTACCTTCTCAACTACAGGTGAAGGAGATGTAGCCGTTCGTAAAGGTATGCTTGAATTGCATAAACCTGGTCAAGTAACTCTGAAAGCTCAATTTGAAGGAGCAGAAGGCCAGATTGACTTGAACATTCAAGCAAATACTGAAAGCAAAGTTGTCCAAGCCATCCGTCCAGTTAGTGTCGTGACAGGTTTGAACCAAGAACCAAGTCTACCTGCTACTGTAACTGTAGAGTATGACAAAGGATTTCCAAAGGTTCACAAGGTGACTTGGCAAGCAGTTGCTAAGGAAGACCTTGCTAAATACCATAGTTTTGATGTCTTAGGTAAAGTTGAAGGAATTGAGAAAGAAGCACATGCTAAGGTATCTGTCGAAGGTATCATTGCTGTCGAAGAAGTGAGCGTAACTACTCCAGTTGCAGAAGCTCCTCAACTACCAGAGAGCGTTCGTACTTACCACTCAAATGGCCAAGTCTCTTCAGCTAAAGTAACTTGGGACGCTATTGAACCAAGCCAATACGCACAAGAAGGCAAGTTTACTGTGACAGGACATGTAGAAGGTACTCAACTACCAACTAAACTTCATGTTCGTGTATCTGCTCAGACAGAAACTGGTGCTAATATTTCTGACCAGTGGACTGGTTCAGAATTGCCACTTGCCTTTGCATCAGACTCAAACCCAAGTGACTCAGTAGCCAATGTCAATGACAAACTAATTTCATATAACAACCAACCAGCAAACCGCTGGACAAACTGGAACCGTACAAGTGAAGCATCCGTAGGAATTCTCTTTGGTGACTCTGGTATCATGTCTAAACGTTCAGTTGATAACCTCAATGTAGCCTTCCACGAAGACCACGGTGTTGGTGCACCTAAATCCTATGTCATCGAATACTATGTCGGTTCAGAAACTCCAACAGTTCCTAAGAATCCAAGCTTCGTAGCACGCGAAGACCATGTCTTTAATGACGATAAAAACTGGAAAGAAGTAACAAATCTCAAGGCTCCAGATCAAGTCAGAGCTGGAGAAATGACCCACTTTAGCTTTGATAAAGTCAACACTTACGCAGTTCGTATCCGCATGGTTAGACCAGATGGTAAATGGGGAACTTCTATTACAGAAATGCAAGTCTTCTCTAAACAAGTAGCTGCAGCTAAGAAAGCTCAAGCACAAATCCAAGTAGATGGAAAAGATTTGCCAAACTTTAACCCAGGCTTGACTGACTACTATCTTGAAGCAAGCCAAGGAAAAGCTCCAGCTGTTACAGCAAGTGTTACTGAAAATGGTATTGCAACAGTTGTACCAAGCGTACGTGAAGGAGATCCAGTCCGTGTTGTTGTCAAGGCTGAAAATGGAGATATCCTAGGTGAATACCGTCTACACTTCACAAATGATAAAGATTTACTCGCAAGTAAACCTGTTGCTGTTGCCAAATCCTCTCGCTTGGTTGCTAAAGGACAAACCCTTGAGTTACCAGCAAAAGTTCCTGTCTACTTCACAGGAAAATCTGACTATGAAGTGAAAGACTTGGCTGTTGACTGGGAAGCAGTTCCAGCAGAAAATCTAACAAAAGCAGGTGAATTTACAGTTCATGGTCGCGTTTTGGGTACTGATTTAACTGCTGAAGTGGCTGTACGTGTGACAGACAAACTCGGTGAAAACCTTTCAGACAACCCAGACTTCGATGATGACAGTAACCGTTCATTTGCCTCAGCAACTAACGATATTGATCCAAACTCTCATGACCGTGTAGATTATGTTAACGATGGTTCAGATGATGAAACCCGTCGTTGGACCAACTGGTCTGCAAGTCCATCTGAAAATCCAGAAGTCTCAGTAGGAGTTATCTTTAGAGAGGCTGGTAAGATTGTTGAACGTTCAGTAGCAGAAGGAAAAATTCGCTTCTTTGCAGATGGTGGAACAGACGCCCCTTCTAAACTCGTCCTAGAACGCTATGTGGGACCAGAATTTGATTCACCAGAATATTACTCTAACTACCAACCATACGATCCAGAACATCCATTTAACACTCCTTCTAACTGGGAGAAAGTTGAATACCGTGCTGATCAAGAGGTTCAAGCAGGAACTGATATCCATGTAACCTTTGCACCGGTCAAAGCTAAAGCTATGAGATGGCGCATGGACAGAAAAGCAGACAAGAAGGGTGTGGCTATCACTGAAATGGCCTTTATCGCCCCAAGTGAAGCTCCTAAAGACAATACAGCTTCTAAACTTCTAGTAGATGGTAAAGAGCTTGCTGACTTCTCTGAAGCTCGTGCAGATTACCAAGTAACCTATAGTGGAACTCGTCCTAAAGTGACAGTGGAAGCTGGTGAAAACGTAGCGGCAACAGTTGTTGATAGTGGGGATGACAAACTTCCAGTCTTGGTACGTCTCGTTTCAGAAAGTGGTAAACACGTCAAGGAATACCGTATCCAATTGGCTAAAGAAAAGGTTGAAACTGCTAAGACAGAACCAGCTGTACAGGAAGAACTCCCTAGCCTAGAAGTGGTAGAAGAAGCAATCAGCTTCAAGTCTATTAAGCAAGATGATCCAACCCTAGCAGAAGGTGAAACTCGCGTTTCTCAGGCAGGTCGTGAAGGTAAAGAACGCATCCTGACTGAAGTAGCAGTAGATGGAAGCCGTACTGAAAAACTTCGCGAAGTTGTTGAAGCAGCACAAGATGAGATTGTCTTAGTCGGAACTAAGAAAGAAGTAGCTGGTAAAACTGATCCAGCTATCCACGAGGTTCCAGAATTCACAGGCGGTGTCAATGGAGCAGAAGCTGCTGTTCATGAAGTCCCAGAATTTACAGGTGGTGTCAATGGAGCAGAAGCTGCTGTTCATGAAGTACCTGAGTTCACTGGTCATGTAAATGGTTCAGAAGGAACTACCCATGAAGTTCCACGCTTTGAAGGTGGTGTTCCTGGTGGAGAAGGGACTAGTCACCAAGTTCCAGAATTTACAGGTAGTGTGAATGATTCAGCCCCAAGTACCCGTGAAACTCCAGCATACAGAGATGAGCAGTCACAAGTAGCTCTTGCTATGTCACAAGACAAGACCTACCAAGCGCCTGCAAGTCGTCAAAATATCCTCCCAGAGACAGGTACTAAGGAAAATGCAACCCTCGCAACAGCAGGTGTTGTAGGAGCACTTCTTGGTATGTTTGCAATGGGAAAGAAAAAAGAAGACGAATAAGATGATGTAATAAGCATCCAAGTCATAGAGAGTGGGACAGAAATCGGTAATTCG
>NZ_KV795009.1:64005-89471 GCF_001808865.1 Streptococcus sp. HMSC061D10
TGAGAGGCTAGGACTTTTGTCCCAGCCTCAATCATAAAAAGCGGACAAAACTAGTTTTCTGACCTACAGAGACTGGTCTTGTTCGCTTTTTTGGCTCTTTGTCAACTGTAGTGAACAACAAGAAAGTATAATGCTCTTCGAAAATCTCTTCAAACCGCGTCAGCTTCGCTTTGGATTATATATGTGACTGACTTCGTCAGTCTTATCTACAACCTCAAAGCAGTGCTTTGAGCAACCTGCGGCTAGCTTGCTCTTTGATTTTCATTGAGTATAAGACAGAGCTAGTTTCTTATTCCTAAATTACCTTTCATTTGATAACATGTTCCCTTAAAGATGTTTAGTCAGATAAAACAAGGATAGTCTTAGCCTAAGCCATTTTGTCAAATGAAATTACGTCCCATATTTCCTCTAAGTTAGTCAAACAATCTTAGTTTTAGAAAGTATGACTAGCTAACTTCAATTTAGAACTTTCATATAACTTCTAAGTGTTATATATTATTAAAACCAATGGGGAACTGTTGCATAAAAATGAGAAAAACGATATAATGAAAGTGTTTTCAATGCTAATGATATAAATGCAATGAAAAATATGAAAAGTCAGTCAAAGTCGTGTTATTAGCTAGTTTGTTATGAATTGGTCTTTTCAATCCAGTGTATCTGTTGTGACAGTCACTAAAAGTTATCGGTATGATTGGAATACCTACTATAAGTCTAGTTTGAATTACCACAGATATAGCTATATTAACATCTCGTCGTGGTCTCGTTATGAAATATAAAGTTGGTTCTGGTTGGAATTTCTATCGTTATGAGGTCATAAACTGCTACAGCGGAGACTTTTAATCGTTAAAGAGTGAGAAAAAGGAGGGTTTGATATGTTAAGGCTTACTCATGTTACCTTAAAAACGCGACAAATCATTTTACAAGATGTAGATTTCACCTTTAAAAAAGGCAGGATTTATGGAGTTCTTGCTATCAATGGCTCTGGAAAGACGACACTATTCCGCGCCATTAGCAACTTAATTCCCATTAGTAGTGGAAATATCACAGTCTCTCCTTCTTTATTTTATTATGAAAGCGTTGAATGGCTGGATGGAAACTTAAGTGGAATGGACTATCTTTGCCTTATAAAAAATATTTGGAAGTCAGACCTGAACTTGAGGGATGAAATCGCCTACTGGGAAATGTCTGACTATGTCAGCCTTCCCATTCGCAAGTATTCCTTAGGTATGAAGCAACGCTTGGTGATTGCCATGTATTTTCTCAGTCAGGCGAAATGTTGGCTCATGGATGAGATAACAAATGGCTTAGATGAATATTATCGACAGAAATTTTTTGATAGGCTGACAGAATTCGATAGACAAGAGCAGCTAGTTCTTTTAAGTTCCCACTACAAAGAGGAGTTAGTGGAGATTTGCGATAGCATCGTAACCATTCATCAGGGTCAGATAGAAGAGGTTTAGTTTATGAAAGATGTTAGTCAATTTTTATTGAAAAAAGTTTTCAAAAGTCGCTTAAACTGGATTATCTTAGCTTTATTTGTCTCTGTACTCGGTGTTACCTTTTATTTCAATAGTCGGACTGCAAACTCAGTCAGCTTGGAGAGTCGGTTGGAAACTCGTATTGCAACTAACGAGAGAGCGATCAATGAAAATGAAGAAAAACTCTCCCAAATGTCTGACACTAGCTCGGAGGAATACCAGTTTGCTAAAGAAAATTTAGACGTGCAAAAAAATCTTTTGACGCAAAAGACAGAAATTCTGACTTTGTTAAAAGAAGGACGCTGGGAAAAGGCTTACTATTTGCAGTGGCAAGCTGAGGAAAAGAGTTATGAAATTGTATCGAACGAACCGACTTCTAGCTCTGACTTAAAAATGGCGGTTGACCGCGAACGAAAGATTTATCAAGCCCTGTATCCCTTAAACATAAAAGCTCATAATTTAGATTATCCGACCCACGGGATTGATCAGATTGTCTGGATTTTAGAGGCTATTATCCCAACCTTGTTTGTGATTGGTATTATTTTTATGCTAACACAACTTTTTGCAGAAAGATATCAAAATCATCTGGACACAGCTCAGTTATATCCTTTTTCAAAAGTGGCATTTGCCATGTCCTCTCTTGGAGTTGGGGTGAGCTATGTGACCGTGCTGTGTATCGGAATCTGTGAATTTTCTTTTCTAGTGGGAAGTCTGATAAGCGGTTTTGGACAGTTAGATTACCCCTACCCGATTTATAACTTAACCAATCAAGAAGTAACTATTGGGAAGATACAAGATGTGTTATTTCCTAGCTTGCTCTTAGCTTTCTTAGCTTTTATCGTTATTGTGGAGGTCGTCTACTTGATCGCTTACTTTTTCAAGCAAAAAATGCCTGTCCTCTTTATTTCACTCATTGGGATTGTTGGCTTGTTGTTTGGTATCCAAACGATCCAGCCTCTTCAGAGTATTGCCCATCTGATTCCCTTTACTTACCTGCGTTCAGTGGAGATTTTGTCTGGAAGATTACCTAAACAAATTGATAATATCAATCTGAATTGGAGCATGGGGATGGTCTTACTGCCTTGCACGATAATTCTTTTGCTATTGGGAATTCTATTTATCGAAAGTTTGGGAAATTCACGAAAAAAGAGTATGTTAAATAGGTGTTAGTTTTTCTATTTCCACTTGATAACTACTTCATGCAATCAAGAATATGAAAGAACATCCGAATCATTGTTAGCTATGAAAAATGAGGGGAAACGAATCTCAGGAGACTCTCAAAATATGAGCCAAAAAAAGTCATCATTAGATAGCTTTTTTGCTATCAAAAGAGTTATAATAAAGGTGAAAATAGTAGGAGAAGAGGAGGAGATAGGATGGCTTATATTGAAATGAAAAATAGCTATAAGAGGTATCATACTGGAGAAACAGAAATCGTAGCCAATCGTGATGTCAACTTCGAGATTGAAAAGGGAGAACTGGTCATTATCCTTGGTTCATCTGGAGCAGGGAAGTCAACAGTTTTAAATATTCTTGGTGGTATGGATACAAACGATGAAGGGCAAGTCTGGATTGATGGGACTAACATTTCTGACTATACCTCCCATCAGAGAACCAACTATCGCAGAGATGACGTTGGCTTTGTCTTTCAGTTTTACAATTTGGTTTCTAACTTGACTGCTAAAGAAAATGTCGAGCTGGCTTCAGAAATTGTTGCCGATGCCTTGGATCCTGAGCAGGTTCTCAAGGATGTAGGCTTAGGTCACCGTCTTAATAATTTTCCAGCCCAGTTGTCAGGTGGTGAGCAACAACGGGTCTCCATTGCTCGAGCTGTGGCTAAAAATCCTAAAATTCTCCTTTGTGATGAACCAACGGGAGCTTTGGACTACCAGACTGGTAAGCAGGTTCTGAAGATTCTGCAAGATATGTCACGTAAAAAAGGGGCCACCGTTATCATCGTGACCCATAATGCTTCTCTAGCTCCTATAGCTGATAGGGTGATTCAGATGCATGATGCCAGTGTCAAGAGTGTTGTCCTAAATCCTCAACCACAGGATATTGATGATTTGGAGTACTGAGATGAAAAGAAAGACATATTGGAAAGACCTGCTCCAGTCTTTCACAGGTTCAAAGGGACGGTTTTTATCCATCCTAACTTTGATGATGTTGGGTTCTTTGGCCGTGGTTGGTCTCAAAGTAGCCAGTCCCAATATGGAGCGAACAGCTTGGGCTTATCTGAAAGATACTAATACGGCAGATGTGACCGTCATAGGAGATTATGGTCTAGATCAGGCAGACCAAGAAGAATTGCAAACTCTATCAGGAGCAGATGTCGAGTTTGGTTATATGACAGATTTGACTCTGGCAAATAGTGAAGATGCCATACGAATCTTTTCAAATACTGATAAGATTTCAAAATTTCAAGTAACGGAAGGGCGTTTGCCTGAAAAAGAAGATGAATTGGCTCTAGCTGATTTTTGGAAAGATCGTTATCAGATTGGTCAAGTCATTCAGTTGAGCCAAAAGAATGGCAGCAATTCTCAGTTGAAGCGGGATAGTTATACCATTACAGGCTTCGTCCACTCTCCAGATATTTTCTCAAAAACGGATATGGGGAGTTCAGCCAGTGGTAATGGGAATCTAGCAGCCTATGGTGTCGTAACTGAAGCAAATTTTAAGAGCTCTGTTTACACGATTGCCCGCCTACGTTTTGCTAGTTTAACAGATGTCAATCCTTTCTCTAGTGTTTACGAAAAGAAGCTAGAGGAAGAAGAGGCAACTCTAAAGAACTTAGTTGCTGATAATGGTCAAGCGCGGCTAGAAAAAATGAAAAAGGACGCTCAAGAGTCCCTTGATGAGGGCAAGAAACAATTAGACGAGGCAGAGACCAACTTGACAGCTGGCAAGAAACGCCTGCAGGAAATCGAAACGCGTCTACAAGCTCAAGAAAATCAAGTGAGCCAACTACCAGAACCACAAAAAAGTCAAGCATCTAGTCAGTTAGGAGAAGCAAAAGAACAACTAAAGCAAGAAAAGGAAAAGCTAAGCCAAGCTGAAACGAATCTGGCGAGCGAAAAGGCTAAGTGGCAGACCAGTCAGGATGAGGTCAATGCTCTGACAGAACCAACCTATCATGTCTACAATCGCAAGAGTTCTCCTACTGGTCAAGGTTACCTCATGTATAGTAACTCGGCTATGAGTATTCGTGCCGTAGGGAATATTTTTCCAGTTGTTCTCTATGCTGTAGCAGCCATGGTTACCTTTACCACCATGACACGATTTGTAGACGAGGAAAGGACCAATGCTGGTATCTTTAAGGCTTTAGGCTACCATAGCAAGGATATCATTGCTAAGTTTGTGATTTACGGTCTAGTTGCTAGTACTCTTGGCACTCTACTAGGAATTCTGATTGGTCACTACATCCTAGCACCTACTATTTCGCATATCATCACTAAGCGAATGATCGTTGGTGAGAGTCAGCAGTATTTCTATTGGACTTATAGTTGCTTGGCTTTGGGACTAAGCTTAGTAGCTAGTGTCCTACCTGCCTACCTTGTATCTCGTAGAGAATTGCATGAAGAAGCAGCACAATTATTACTACCCAAGCCACCAGTCAAAGGTTCTAAAATTCTCTTGGAGCGGATAACATTTATCTGGTCACGTTTGAGTTTTACTCAGAAGGTGACAGCCCGCAACATTTTCCGTTATAAGCAGCGTATGCTGATGACCATTTTTGGAGTTGCTGGTTCAGTAGCCCTCCTCTTTGCAGGACTTGGGATTCAATCCTCTGTGGTTGGAGTGGCAGACAGGCAGTTTAAGGATCTGCAACAATACCAGATGGTTCTCTCTGTCAATTCTCGAGCTTCTGATTCTGATAAGGCAAAGCTAGAAGAAAAATTGCAGAGTGATGAAGTTGAAAACTATCGTTTAATTTCTTCCAAACAGGTTGAGGAAAAGTATGCTGGCAAGGCAGGTGTTCAAACCGTGACCATGATGGTAACGGATCAAGATGACCTGGGTCCCTTTGTCCATTTAGAAAAAAATGGGGAAAAACTGAGCTTATCTAACGGACTTGTTCTGACTGAAAAATTAGCCCAGTTGGCAGGAGTTTCACTTGGTGACAACTTTACAATAGATGGGAAAACCTTTAAGGTTGGAGCCATTACCGAACACTACGTGGGCCATTTTGTTTATATGAATCAGGCGACCTATGAGAAAATTTATGGTCAAGCTCCTAAGATGAACACCTATCTGGTCCAACTCAAGGATAAAAGTGAAAGAAATACTGAAACCGTCGCAGGAGAATTTATGGATCTAGCTGCTGTCAGTGGTCTCGTTCAAAACGCCTCCACCATTCAGCTCTTTGAAAGTTTTGCCAATTCTCTGAATCACACCATGGCGATTTTGGTGCTGGTATCGGTGCTATTAGCCATCGTGATTCTCTATAATTTGACCAATATCAATGTTGCTGAACGGATTCGGGAACTCTCAACTATCAAAGTTCTTGGTTTTCATAACAAAGAAGTGACCCTTTACATCTATCGGGAAACCATCCTATTGTCACTAATTGGAATGATTGTAGGATTGGTATCAGGCTTTTATCTCCATCAATTTCTCATTCAGATGATCGCACCCGGTACCTTCCGTTTTCAACCAAAGGTCGGCTGGGAAGTTTATCTCATTCCAGTTCTAGCTGTCAGTGTCATTTTGACCATCCTAGGAGTTTTTGTCAATCATTATCTCCGAAAGGTGGATATGCTAGAAGCCCTCAAGTCTGTAGAATAATTAGTAGAAGACAAAAACAAATAAGAAAGCCCTTTGTGGCTTTTTTATTTTCATAAAAATGGTAAAATAGTAAGAGTAGAAATGGAGTTCTAGATATGAAACGAATTGATCAATTTGAAAATAAGAAAGTATTAGTCCTAGGATTGGCAAAATCTGGTGAATCTGCAGCTCGTCTTTTGGACAAGCTAGGTGCCATTGTGACAGTGAATGATGGCAAGCCTTTTGAGGAAAATCCAGCTGCGCAAAGTCTCTTGGAAGAGGGTATCAAGGTTGTCACTGGTGGACATCCTTTGGAATTATTGGATGAAGATTTTGCCCTCATGGTGAAGAATCCAGGAATCCCTTATAGCAATCCTATGATTGAAAAAGCTCTAGAAAAAGGCATTCCAGTATTGACAGAGGTTGAATTAGCCTACCTGATCTCAGAAGCACCAATTGTTGGAATTACAGGTTCTAATGGTAAGACAACGACCACCACAATGATTGGAGAAGTTCTGACTGCTGCGGGGCAAAATGGACTTTTATCAGGGAATATCGGATATCCTGCTAGTCAAGTGGCTCAAACTGCGACAGATAAGGATACTCTTGTCATGGAGCTATCCTCTTTCCAATTAATGGGAATCCAGGAATTCCATCCTGAAATTGCTGTTATCACCAACCTGATGCCAACCCATATCGACTATCATGGTTCTTTTGAAGCCTACGTTGAAGCCAAGTGGAATATTCAAAGCAATATGACAGCTGCTGATTACCTAGTTTTGAACTTCAATCAGGAATTAGCCAAAGAACTTGCTACAAAAACAAATGCAACTGTAGTACCATTCTCAACACTTGAAAAGGTTGACGGTGCTTATCTTGAAGATGGTTATCTATACTTCCGTGGCGAAAAGGTCATGGCGGCTGATGAAATCGGTGTTCCAGGTAACCACAATGTGGAAAATGCTCTTGCAACCATTGCTGTTGCTAAACTGCGTGGTGTTGACAATGAAACGATTAAGGAAACCTTGTCAGCCTTTGGTGGCGTTAAACACCGTCTCCAATTTGTAGACCAAATCAATGGGGTGAAATTCTACAACGATAGTAAGTCAACCAATATCTTGGCAACTCAAAAAGCCTTGTCTGGATTTGACAATAGCAAGGTTGTCTTGATTGCTGGTGGTTTGGACCGTGGTAATGAGTTTGACGAATTAGTTCCAGACATCACTGGTCTTAAGAAAATGGTCATTCTCGGTCAGTCTGCAGAACGTGTCAAGCGTGCAGCGGATAAGGCTGGTGTGGCTTATGTGGATGCAACAGATATTGCGGATGCAACTCGCAAGGCTTATGAACTTGCGGAAGAAGGAGATGTGGTTCTCCTCAGTCCTGCTAATGCTAGCTGGGATATGTATGCTAACTTTGAAGTACGTGGAGATCTTTTCATCGACACTGTAGCGGAGTTAAAGGGATAATATGAAAAAAATAGTATTTACAGGTGGGGGAACGGTTGGACACGTTACCCTCAACCTTTTGTTAATGCCTAAGTTCATCGAAGATGGCTGGGAAGTCCACTATATTGGTGATAAGAACGGAATTGAGCATCATGAAATCCTCAAGTCAGGTTTAGATGTCACCTTCCATTCTATTGCAACTGGGAAATTGCGCCGCTATTTCTCATGGCAAAATATGGTTGACGTCTTTAAAGTTGCGTTTGGAATCCTTCAATCGCTCTTTATCATGTTACGTGTTCGTCCGCAGGCCCTCTTTTCTAAGGGGGGATTTGTGTCCGTTCCTCCTGTTATTGCAGCGCGAGTATGTAGAGTACCAGTCTTTATCCACGAGTCTGACCTCTCTATGGGCTTAGCCAATAAAATCGCTTATAAGTTTGCGACCAAGATGTACTCTACTTTTGAGCAAGCATCTAGTCTCACTAAGGTAGAGCATGTAGGAGCTGTGACCAAGGTTTCTGGCCCAATCATGGAAGAACCTGAAGAAATGGTGGACATCCGAACTTATTTTGATAGCAAACTACCAACTCTTCTCTTTGTTGGAGGTTCTGCTGGTGCGCGTGTCTTTAACCAATTAGTTACAGACCACAAGGAAGAGTTGACTAGTCGCTACAATATCATCAACCTGACAGGTGATGCTAGTTTAAATGAACTAAGCCAACACCTCTATCGTGTTGACTATGTGACTGACCTCTATCAACCGCTCATGAATCTGGCTGATGTGGTCATTACTCGTGGTGGTGCCAATACCATCTTTGAACTCCTTGCTATGGCTAAATTGCATGTCATTGTGCCACTCGGGCGTGAAGCTAGCCGTGGAGACCAGATTGAAAATGCGGCTTACTTTGTGAAAAAAGGCTATGCTGAGGAGTTGCAAGAGAGTGACTTGACCTTGTCTACTTTAGAAGAAAAAGTAAGCAAGCTTTTGACCCACAAAGAAGACTACCAGAACACGATGAAGAATTCTCATGAATTAAAATCTGTGGCGGATTTTTATGCGCTACTAAAAAAAGATCTATCATAAGGAAAATCGATGTCAAAGGATAAGAAACAAGAGCCAACTCAAGGCAAGGAATTGTCAGAGTGGCAAAAACGAAATCAAGAATATCTTCAAAAAAAGGCTGAAGAAGAGGCCCAACTAGCCAAAGAAAAGGCCCAAGCAGATGCCAATAAAAAAGAAGTTTCAAAAGCTCTAGAAGAAGCCACCTTATCAGAGTGGCAGAAGCAGAACCGTGAATATCTGCTTAAAAAAGCTGAAGAAGAGATCAAGGAAGAACAAGAGTCAGACTTATCTGAAGATACTGAGGCAGAAGAGGATTCAGATTCTAATCCTGAAGAGCAGAAGGAGAGTGCAGAAGACCAGTCCTCTCCTGAGAATGAGGAGGAAACTACTGAACCAGAACAAGTAGCAGAAGAGGACGAAAAATCTGAAGAAACAAAAGTAGAAGAAAAGAGATCTAAGTCTAAGAAAAAGATTGCTAAGCCTTCTATTCCAAGTGTTCATATCTGGCGTGCTGTTACGATTCTAATCCCAAGTTTGCTTGTCTTGTTCTTTTCGATCTATCTTTTGACGCCATACTCAACTTTGAAAAACATACAGGTTACTGGTACGGTAGAGACCAATGCAGACCAAATCAAAGAGGCTTCAGGGATTCGTGATAGTGACTATACCTTTGATCTGCTCCTCAATAAAGACAAGCATGCTGAGATGATTAAGTCCAATCACTGGATTGAATCTGCGAGCATTCACTATCAATTTCCGACCAATTTTACCATCCAGGTCAAGGAATACGGGATTGTAGCCTATTATGTTTCTGGAGAGGATCATTATCCGATTCTTTCTAGTGGGACGGTGGAAACCAGTCCAGTTAGTCTAGTCAGTCTTCCTGAAACCTATATGTCTGTACTCTTTAACGATGAGCAGCAAGTCAAAACCTTGATTGAACAACTGGCTGAAGTCAGCCCAGAGATTAAGCAAGCTATCAAAACGATTGAATTGGCTCCAAGCAGTGTAACCAGTGATCTGCTCAAAATTACCATGTATGATACGGATGAGGTTTTGGTTCCTTTATCAGAACTAGGTAAAAAATTGCCTTACTATAGCAAGATTAAACCTCAATTAACAGTTCCAAGCGGTATTGATATGGAAGTTGGGATCTATAGTTATAGCTTGACGGATAAGGCTTTAGAAGAAGCAAGAATCAAGGCCAAAGAAGAGGAGAAGAAAAAGCAGGAGGAAGAAAAGAAAAAACAAGAGGAACAGGGTAATCAAAACCAAACAACTCAACAATCACAAAGTCGATAAACTTGAGAACATTCTATCGGCTTGATTGTGAGTCTTGGCTTTAAAGTTCTTCGGAAACTAGTTTTTACTTGACAAGTCCCGCTTTAAATAATAGAATAGTAAAAAACCTTTAAAGCAGTCCAGAGAGGCAGCTAAGGTTAGACGGTGAAAGGGTGGATTCTACCCATTTTTCGTGGAACCTTGCTGTTGGCAGGTTCCTTTTTTGTAGTCTTTTTGACGGAAGCTGGGCTGATAAGAAAGATAAGAGGAGAAACGCATGCGTGAAAGTCGCCCAGTCATAGCTCTGGATTTTCCAAGTTTTGAAGAAGCCAAGGAGTTCTTAGCCCTATTTCCAGCAGAGGAAAAGCTCTATGTCAAAGTAGGAATGGAAATCTACTATGCTGTAGGGCCTGAAGTTGTCCGCTATTTGAAGTCATTAGGATATAGTGTCTTTTTGGATCTCAAACTGCATGATATTCCCAATACAGTCAAATCAACCATGAAAATTTTATCGAACCTGGGAGTTGACATGACCAATGTGCAGGCAGCAGGTGGGGTTGAGATGATGCAAGCAGCGCGTGAAGGATTGGGAGACAAGGGGATTCTCATAGCTGTGACCCAATTAACCTCAACCTCGGAGGAACAAATGCAAGAGTGTCAAAATATCCAAACCAGCCTCCAAGAGTCGGTTATCCACTATGCCCAGAAAACAGCTGAAGCTGGTCTAGATGGAGTCGTTTGCTCGGCTCAAGAAGCCAAGCTTATCAAACAAGCAACTCATGAAGACTTTATCTGTCTGACACCAGGGATTCGCCCAAGAGGGACAGAAGCAGGGGATCAGAAACGGGTAGTAACCCCAGGAGAAGCTTACCAGATTGGCAGTGACTACATCGTAGTTGGCCGTCCGATTACGCAAGCAACTGATCCAGTCGCAGCTTATCATGCTATCAAGGATGAGTGGAACCAAGACTGAAATTAAAGAAATAGATTATAAAAACAAAAGGAGTAGACCATGACACTTGCTAAAGATATTGCTAGCCATCTATTGAAAATTCAAGCCGTTTACCTCAAACCAGAAGAACCTTTTACTTGGGCATCAGGTATCAAGTCACCGATTTATACGGACAACCGTGTGACGCTTGCTTATCCAGATACTCGTAGCTTGATTGAAAATGGTTTTGTGGAAGCTATTAAGGCAGAATTCCCAGAAGTAGAAGTGATTGCAGGAACAGCGACTGCAGGCATTCCTCATGGTGCCATCATCGCTGACAAGATGAACTTGCCATTTGCCTATATCCGTAGCAAACCAAAAGACCATGGTGCTGGAAATCAAATCGAAGGCCGTGTAGCCCAAGGACAAAAGATGGTCGTTGTCGAAGATTTGATTTCAACTGGTGGTTCAGTTCTCGAAGCCGTTGCAGCAGCCAAACGTGAAGGAGCTGATGTTCTTGGAGTTGTGGCTATCTTCAGCTATCAATTGCCAAAAGCAGATAAGAACTTTGCGGATGCTGGTGTCAAACTAGTAACCCTTTCAAACTACAGCGAACTGATTCATCTAGCTCAAGAAGAAGGCTATATCACACCAGAAGGACTCGACCTCCTAAAACGTTTTAAAGAAGACCAAGAAAATTGGCAAAAAGCTTAAGGTATATAAAAATCAGGTAATCACTAGGATTACCTGATTTCTTTTTGTGATTTCATTGAGTATTAGTCTACTTTTCCACCTTCAACAACTAGGTCATCTGCTTTAGCAGCGTCACCGTAAGTTGGGTGAAGTGTTTTTTCATAGGCCTTGTGGAAGAAGTTTTCTTTACCTAATTTTTCGATTTCTTGGTTGATGTAGTCGAGTAGTTCTTGGTTTCCTTTTTGGACTGCTGGCGCAATAGTATCTGGATCGCCTAGAGAAGAAATTCCTACCTCATATCCTTTGTTTTCAAGTGCCCAAGCTAGAACTTCAGTATTATCAGTAGAGAAGGCATCTCCACGTCCGTCAAGAAGGGCTTGGTAGGCATCGCTATATTGGTCATATTTTTGAAGTTTCACTTCTGGGTGATTTTTCTCAAAGTAAGTTTCAGCAGTAGTTCCTTTTGTAACGATCAAGGTTTTGCCTTCAAGTTCTTTAACGTCTTTGATAACTTTATCTTTTGGTGACACAACACCGAGAGAAACTTTCATGTAAGGAAGGGCAAAGTCAACTTGTTTTTTACGTTCGTCAGTAACTGTGAAGTTGGCAAGTGTGATATCAACCTTGTTTGAAATCAAGTATTCAGCACGGTTGGCAGCATCAACTGATACATATTTCGGTTTGACACCAAGGTCTTTAGCTAATTGGTTTCCTAATTCGATATCGTAACCTTGGTAAGAACCATCGTTGTCAACATAACCAAATGGTTTTTTATCTCCAAATACCGCGATTCGAAGTTCGCCACTTTTCTTAATTTCATCAATAGTACGAGCTTTGGCAGTTGCCTTAGTAGATGAAGCATCAGAGCTTCCGCCTGAACTACAAGCTGTGACAAAGATAAGCGCAAATGCTAGAGCAAAAACAGTTAGAATTGGTTTTAGTAGTTTCATAATAATCTCCTTTAGTTATTATAAGTATGAGCCAAACTGGCTAAAGTCAAAGACGTTTAAAAATTCTTGTGCTCGTTTGGTTTGTGGATTTGTGAAGAATTCCTGAGCAGTTCCTTCTTCAGCAATTTTCCCTTGGTCAAGGAAGATAATGCGGTCCGCAATGGCTTGGGCAAACTGCATTTCATGGGTTACCAGAATCATGGTACGCCCTTCTTGAGCCAAGTCATTGATAAGTTCCAGAACCTCACGCACCATTTCTGGATCCAGTGAAGCCGTCACCTCGTCAAAAAGAATGATTTCTGGATGCATGAGAAGGGCACGAACGATGGCTACCCGTTGCTTTTGTCCACCAGATAATTGACGAGCGAAGCTATGTTGTTTATCTAGAAGTCCAACACGCTCTAGTAGTTGCAGAGCTTCTTCAGTGACTTCTTTTTTGTCTCTTCCTTGAGCCTTGATAGGGCCTAAGATAAGGTTTTGAAGGACATCTAAGTGAGGAAAGAGTTCATAACTTTGAAAGACCATGCCGATTTTTTGGCGAACCAAGTGAAAATCTTTTTTATTTTCAACGATGGACTGGCCATCCAGCAGGATATCTCCTCCTTGAATACTTTCTAAACCATTGAGGCAACGAAGTAGGGTACTTTTCCCACAACCAGACGGCCCTAGGATGACGACCACTTCCCCCTTTTTAACATCTAGGGAAAGTCCTTGGAGGATAGGATTGTCTCCGAAGGATTTTTTTAGTTCCTTGATTTCTAAAATAGTTTCAGACATTTAGTTCCTCCAATGTTTTTCTAAGTGAGTAGATAGTTTGGAAATAGGGAAGCAAACCGCGAAATACAAGACTAGGATGGTTCCATAAATCCAAAAGGAAGCGGTTGGGATAGTCAAACGATTGCTATCTATAATTTGTTGTCCAACTTTGGTAACTTCAACAACCCCAATCAAAACAACCAAGGAAGTCGTTTTAATCATCCGAGTGACAAGGTTGATGGCTTGTGGGAGCAATCTTCTTAAGACCTGAGGGATGATGATGTAGTAGTAGAGTTGAAATTTAGTTAAGCCAAGTGCTTGTCCACTCTCAAATTGATGTTTAGGCAGGGAAGTGATAGCTCCACGAACTAAGTCACCCATCTCAGCTGTTCCCCAGAGGGTGAAAACGATAATAGCAGAAGTCTCACCAGAAATATTGATATTAAAGTTTCGAGCTAAACCAAAGTAAACGATGAAAAGGAGCACCAGCTGGGGCATGATACGGATAAATTCTAGATAAAAACGAGTCAAGAAACGAATCACTCTAGAATGAGAAGTCATGATAATTCCCATAACCGTTCCGAAAATCATGGATAAGAGGACAGACAGGATAGAAATCCCAATCGTGACTCCCAATCCTTGTAGGATTCTCAGAAGATTATTTCCCTGAAAGAGTACTTGCATTCCCGAATCCTGCATGACGGAGCCTCCTTTCTATCCAACTAAAGACTAGTGAAATAGGTAGAAGCATGATAAGGTAAGCAACCACCAACATAGCTAACGCAATATCTGTCTCATAATAGAGTCCAATCAAATCCTTAGCAACGTACATAAGGTCAGCAAGGGCAACTGCTGAGAAGACAGAAGTTTCCTTAATCAGGAAAATAACATTGGCACTAAAAGATGGTAGAGCCACAGCAGTCGCTTGTGGAAGAACCACGTAGCGAAAGACCTGAAAAGGTGTGAGGCCAATAGCTAAACCAATTTCATGCTGGGTTTGACTGACGGCTTCTAGCCCGCTTCGGAAGGATTCTGCCATGTAGGAACCACCTAAGAAGATGAGCCCGACTGTTGCACAGACTTCTGAAGAAAGAACAATCCCTATTCGAGGTAGACCGAAGTAGAGAAAGAAAAGTTGTATCAAAAGGGGTGTATTTCGTGATAATTCTATATAGGCTGTTGCCAGTTGTGAGAAAACAGGAACTCGGTAATGCCGGATGACGCTGACGATTAGCCCCAGCAAAAAAGAACCTAAAATCCCCCAAACTGCAATATGCAAAGTCAGAAAGAATGCCTTTTGATAGAGTGGTAGATATTGTTCAACAATGGACCAATCCAAAAGTAGAACCTCCCATCTAGGAAAATGATACAGTTATTGTAGCATTAAAAGAGAGCTTTGGATAATATGTATTTTTTATTGTGGTGATAAAAAATATTTATAGAGGCGATAAATTTTAAAAATGTTATTTTATGATTGACAAATGTAGATTATAGGTGTATAGTAATAATTGTGATTGACAAATGTAGATTTTAGAGGAGATAACCATGCAGATTTCAGATGCAGAATGGCAGGTCATGAAGATTATCTGGATGCAGGGCGAGCAGACTAGTACGGATCTGATAAAAGTATTAGAAAAAAGATTCAGCTGGTCTAAGTCCACGATCCAGACACTCTTGGCCCGTTTGGTGGAGAAAGAATGTTTGACTCGGGAAAAACAGGGCAAGTCCTTTGTCTATTCGGCCCTTTTAACGCTAGATGATAGTAGGGGCTTAATGGTTCAGGATATCAAAGACAAGCTTTGTTCCCGCAGAATAAAGCTCTTGCTAGCTGATTTGATTGAAGAATGTGACTTTACCCTAGCTGACTTGGAAGGTTTGGAAGAAGTGATTTCAAAGAAAAAAGCAAGTGCTGTAACAGAAGTAAGATGTAATTGTATGTAAAGGAGACGCTATGTTAAATCTATTTGTATCTATTGTTGTTTTAGGAATGATTGCTTTTATCCTCTTTTGGTTTTTCAAAAAACCGCAAGAAGATGCTAAGAGAGCCCAGCAAAAAAATGGCTATCAGGAGATTCGAGTGGAGGTCATGGGAGGATATACTCCAGAAACCATTATCCTCAAAAAATCGCAACCTGCTCGCATTATTTTTGATCGAAAAGATCCTTCACCTTGCTTGGACCAAATCGTTTTCCCAGACTTTGGAGTGCATGCAGATCTGCCTATGGGAGACCAATATGTGGTTGAAATCACACCTGAAGAAGCAGGTGAGTATGGTTTCTCTTGTGGCATGAATATGATGCACGGTAAGATGATTGTAGAATAGGAGAATGATATGACTGAAATTGTAAAAGCAAGCCTTGAAAATGGTGTTCAAAAAATCCGTATCACGGCAGACAAAGGCTACCATCCAGCCCATATTCAACTACAAAAAGGGATTCCTGCTGAGATTACCTTTCATCGTGTGACACCTTCAAACTGCTATAAGGAGATTCTCTTCGAAGAAGAAGGGATTCTAGAACCAATCGCTCAAGACGAGGAAAAAGTCATTCGCTTTACGCCTCAAGACTTGGGGGAGCATGAATTTTCATGCGGGATGAAGATGCAAAAGGGAACCTACACCGTTGTTGAAAAAACTAAAAAATCTCTCAGTCTTTTACAACGTTTTTGGATTACTAGTATCTTTACTGTGCCTCTTGTGATTCTCATGATTGGGATGTCTACAGGAGGAATTAGTCACCAAGTCATGCGTTGGGGCACCTTTTTAGCCACAACACCCATTATGCTGGTAGCTGGAGTTCCATATATCAGAAGCGCCTGGGCTAGTTTTAAAAAGCACAATTCCAACATGGATACCTTGGTTGCTCTGGGAACCCTAGTGGCCTATTTCTATAGCTTAGTTGCCCTCTTCACTGGTCTGCCCGTTTACTTTGAAAGTGCTGCATTTATCCTCTTCTTCATTCTTTTGGGAGCAGTTTTTGAGGAAAAAATGCGAAAAAATACTTCGCAGGCAGTCGAAAAATTATTAGACCTACAAGCAAAAACAGCAGAGGTTTTGCGTGATGATGTTTATGTTCAAATACCTCTAGAACAAGTCAAAGTTGGGGACCTCATTCGCGTTCGACCAGGTGAAAAAATTGCCGTTGATGGTATTGTCTTAGAAGGTGAAACGAGTATTGATGAGTCAATGGTAACTGGGGAAAGTATTCCAGTCGATAAATCAGTTGGAGATGCTGTCATTGGTTCAACTATCAATAATAGTGGTACGATCATCTTTAGAGCTGAAAAAGTGGGTTCTGAGACTATGTTGGCTCAGATTGTGGACTTTGTGAAAAAAGCGCAAACGAGTCGTGCTCCTATTCAAGATTTGACAGACAGGATTTCTGGGATTTTTGTACCAGCAGTTGTCATTTTAGGACTTCTTACTTTTTGGATCTGGTTTGTTTTCCTAGGGGAAAGCTTTGTGACTTCACTTCTCTATGGTGTTGCTGTTTTGATAATTGCCTGCCCTTGTGCTCTTGGACTTGCGACACCGACAGCACTCATGGTTGGAACAGGACGAAGTGCCAAGATGGGGATTCTTCTCAAAAATGGTACAGTTTTACAGGAAATCCAAAAAGTCCAAACGGTTGTTTTTGATAAGACAGGAACCTTGACCGAAGGGAAGCCAGTAGTGACAGATGTTATTGGTGATGAAAAAGAAGTGCTAAGTTTGGCTGCTTCACTGGAAGATGTATCTCAACACCCGCTAGCTCAAGCTATTGTTAATCGTGCATCTGAACTAGGAATTAGCCTTTACCCAGTGGAAAACTTCCAAGCCTTGCATGGAAAAGGTGTGACTGGGATTATTAATGGTAAACAAGTCTTGCTGGGGAATGCCAAACTCTTAGATGATCTTGCTATTCCCCATGATTATCAAGAACGATTTGATTTGCTTGAGAAAGAAGCAAAAACAGTTGTCTTCTTATCAGTAGATGGTGAACTAAAAGGCTTAATTGCCTTGCAGGATGTCCCTAAGGAAAATGCCAAAGAAGCTATTGCTAAATTGAAAAAACGTGGTCTTAGAACGGTCATGCTTACCGGAGATAATGCTGGAGTAGCGCATGCGATTGCAGAGCAAATTGGAATCGAAGAAGTGATCGCAAATGTCTTGCCAGAGGAAAAGGCACATGAAATTCACAAGCTTCAAAAGAATGGCAAATTGGCCTTTGTTGGAGATGGCATCAATGATGCACCAGCTCTTAGTGTGGCCGATGTCGGAATTGCTATGGGTTCTGGAACAGATATTGCTATCGAATCAGCAGATCTTGTCCTTACAACCAACAATTTACTAGGATTGGCACGTGCTTTTGATATGAGTAAGAAGACCTTTAATCGTATCCTACTCAATCTTTTCTGGGCTTCTATCTATAACCTCATTGGTATTCCGATTGCAGCAGGAGTCTTTTCAGGGCTTGGTTTGGTGCTCAATCCAGAACTTGCAGGCTTAGCCATGGCCTTTAGTTCAGTATCTGTTTTAATCAGCTCTCTTATGCTTAATTTTACTAAAGTCGATTAATACTCTTCGAAAATCTCTTCAAACCACGTCAGCTTTATCTGCAACCTCAAAGCCGTGCTTTGAGCAACCTGCGGCTAGCTTCCTAGTTTGCTCTTTGATTTTCAGAGTATAAAAAGGCGGTCTTAACCGCTTTTTTCTATTCTAAAACAGATTTTCAAAACGTTTTCAATCTGTACTGTAATAGAGAATGAAGTTTTCTGAGCACATTCTTATGAAACTAAAAGTAAATGTGATAAATTAGGAGTGTAAATTTACTGAATCGTTTTCAAAAAACATATAAAAGCGCTTTTATTATTCATCAAATTAATTTTTAAGGAGAGTTATCATTATGACTCAAGGGAAAATTACTGCATCTGCAGCAATGCTTAACGTATTGAAAACATGGGGCGTAGACACAATCTACGGTATCCCATCAGGAACACTCAGCTCACTAATGGACGCTTTGGCTGAAGACAAAGATATCCGTTTCTTGCAAGTTCGCCACGAAGAAACAGGTGCTCTTGCAGCGGTTATGCAAGCTAAATTTGGCGGATCTATCGGTGTTGCAGTTGGTTCAGGTGGACCTGGTGCGACTCACTTGATCAACGGTGTTTACGATGCAGCTATGGATAACACTCCATTCCTTGCTATCCTTGGATCACGTCCAGTTAACGAATTGAACATGGATGCCTTCCAAGAATTGAACCAAAACCCAATGTACAACGGTATCGCTGTTTACAACAAACGTGTAGCTTACGCAGAGCAATTGCCAAAAGTTATTGACGAAGCTTGCCGTGCTGCCGTTTCTAAAAAAGGTCCAGCTGTCGTTGAAATTCCAGTAAACTTTGGTTTCCAAGAAATCGACGAAAACTCATACTACGGTTCAGGTTCATACGAGCGTTCATTCATCGCTCCTGCTTTGAACGAAGTTGAAATCGACAAAGCTGTTGAAATTTTGAACAACGCTGAACGTCCAGTTATCTACGCTGGTTACGGTGGTGTTAAAGCTGGTGAAGTAATCACTGAATTGTCACGTAAAATCAAAGCACCAATCATCACAACTGGTAAAAACTTCGAAGCGTTCGAATGGAACTATGAAGGTTTGACAGGTTCTGCTTACCGTGTTGGTTGGAAACCAGCCAACGAAGTGGTCTTTGAAGCAGACACAGTTCTTTTCCTTGGTTCAAACTTCCCATTTGCTGAAGTTTACGAAGCATTCAAGAACACTGAAAAATTCATCCAAGTCGATATCGACCCTTACAAACTTGGTAAACGTCACGCCCTTGACGCTTCAATCCTTGGTGATGCAGGTCAAGCAGCTAAAGCTATCCTTGATAAAGTAAACCCAGTTGAGTCTACTCCATGGTGGCGTGCAAACGTGAAGAACAACCAAAACTGGCGTGATTACATGAACAAACTCGAAGGTAAAACTGAGGGTGAATTGCAATTGTATCAAGTTTACAATGCAATCAACAAACATGCTGATCAAGACGCTATCTACTCAATCGACGTAGGTGACACTACTCAAACATCTACTCGTCACCTTCACATGACACCTAAGAACATGTGGCGTACATCTCCACTCTTTGCGACAATGGGTATTGCCCTTCCTGGTGGTATCGCTGCTAAGAAAGACAATCCAGATCGCCAAGTATGGAACATCATGGGTGACGGTGCATTCAACATGTGCTACCCAGACGTTATCACAAACGTTCAATACGACCTTCCAGTTATCAACGTTGTCTTCTCAAATGGTAAATATGCCTTCATCAAGGACAAATACGAAGACACAAACAAACACTTGTTTGGTTGTGACTTCCCTAACGCTGATTATGCGAAAATCGCTGAAGCTCAAGGTGCTGTTGGATTTACAGTAGACCGTATCGAAGACATCGATGCAGTTGTTGCTGAAGCTGTTAAATTGAACAAAGAAGGTAAAACTGTTGTTATCGATGCTCACATCACTCCACATCGTCCACTTCCAGTAGAAGTACTTGAGTTGGATCCAAAACAACACTCAGAAGAAGCTATTAAAGCCTTCAAGGAAAAATACGAAGCAGAAGAACTCGTACCATTCCGCCTCTTCTTGGAAGAAGAAGGATTGCAATCACGCGCAATTAAATAATTCCTCTCGTCGAAAATCAAATGTAAATTTTGTAGATTTTATTCTTTGATTTTCATAGAGAGAAACTTGAAAAGATCGGAGCAATCCGGTCTTTTTGTGGAGGACAGTAAATGAATTTAAATCAATTAGATATTATCGTGTCAGATGTTCCCCAAGTCTGTGCTGAATTAGAGAGTATCTTGGATAAAAAGGCGGACTATGTGGATAACAGTTTTGCTCAGTTCACGATTGGCAGTCACTGTCTCATGTTATCCCAAAATCATTTGATTCCTTTGGAAAATTTTCAGTCAGGAATCATTCTACACATTGAGGTTGAGGATGTCGACCAGAACCAGAAGCGGTTAAAAGAGATTGGTATCGAGATTTTACACGGTCCTTGTGAAACGGATTGGGGAACAGAATCCCTGTTAGTTAAAGGCCCTGCTGGTCTAGTCATTGATTTTTATCGTATGAAATAGGATGCCTAGTCATTTGAAGATAACCTTAACTATTCTTAAAACAGAATGTGAGAATATGAACTATTGAAAGATCGGAGCAATCCGGTTTTTTTTCTGTTATGCGATTTTCAGTCCGTCTCGTTCCATTAGGTGCGAGACAAAAAACCACCCGCTGACGGGTGGTTATGATTTCTACACTTATTGTTTGGCTTCCTGTTTTAATTGTTGCACCTGTTCCTTGTACTGGAGAAGCTCCTTGTCTTTTTTATGGATAGTCGTTTCTGCTTCAGCAATGCGGCTTTTCAGCTCTTGAGTCTTGCCATGGTGATAGCTAAAACCAATAGCACTACCAACAATGATCCCGATTACTAGACAAGTAAAAATCACCAAAATCAAGGGAGCAGATAGTTGTGTAAAGACAAGACTGACAGTTACTGTTTGACGATTGAGCAGACCAAAGGAGATCACAATGACTAATAAGATCAAACCGCCAATTAGATAAGCCTTATCTTTCAGTGACAATTCATTAAATTTTTTTAGCATAAGTTCCTTTTCTCCTGACTATGTTGATAGAAAATTACACACCATTTAGGTATTAACAAAATTCATTTTACTAGAAAATTTCGATACTGTCAATAATTTCTAACAGCTTATTTACCATCAATCGATTCATTGAAAAGGAGTATTCATTTTCTAATATTTGATTGACTAAACAGATCGGAGCAATCCAGTCTTTTTTCTGTTCCCTCTTTCTTCTCACAAGATTGTGATAGTTTACATCTTTATAACAAAAGCTTCAAAGTCTTGATTGTTTTGAAAGAAGATTATAAAATAAGATTCAGTAAAAATGAAATAGGTTTTGAAAATAACTGAAAAACAAATGAAAATGTTAGGTTGGGTAGCGACCTTTATGTCTGTTATGATGTATATGTCTTACTTCCCACAAATCATGGACAATCTGGCTGGTCAAAAAGGAAATTTCATTGAGCCCTTGGTTGCAGCGATCAACTGTAGTCTATGGGTCTACTACGGTCTTTTCAAAAAAGAAAGAGATATCCCCCTTGCAGCAGCGAATGCACCAGGTATTATTTTTGGCCTAGTAACCGCTATCACAGCTTTGATTTAAAAGGAACAGAGGAGACTAGTTTTCAGTCTTCTTTTTTTGTTTCCGGGGAGGCTATTTGCTTTTTCGAGAGGATAATTTTTTAAAAAACAATCTGATCAACTTAAATAGTAGAATAGTATCAGTATGTCACAGTATTTTATAAGAAAAGGTTTCAGAATGAGCTATAATATAAGTAAATGAACAAGCAAATAAGAAAGTTGAGTAGACTTATGACCGAAAAACTGACTTTTCCGGATGGTTTCGGCTGGAACAGGCGAAATGAACAAGCGCTATGGCTTTATCTATGTGGATCGAGATAACGCAGGAAATGGGACTCTCAAACGTAGCAAGAAGAAATCCTTCTACTGGTACAAGGATGTCATTGCCAGCAATGGTGCAAGCATTGAGTAGAGCACATTTGTTCACTATTTTTATAAAATCTTCTCCCTAATTTATAAGATGTGAAAAAGAGTTCAATTCGAACTCTTTTTTTGCTATAATGAGGGGAGAAAAATCAGACAGGAGATTGACATGTCAGAACCGTTATTTTTACAATCAGTTATGCAAGAAAAAATCTGGGGTGGAACCAAGCTACGTGATGAGTTTAGCTACGACATTCCAAGTGAAAAAATCGGAGAATACTGGGCCATCTCAGCCCATCCAAATGGAGTCTCTAAAGTTGCCAATGGTCGCTTTGAAGGAACAGACCTAGCTACTTTGTATGCAGAGCACCGTGAATTGTTTGGCAATCGTCCAGAGCCTGTATTTCCACTTTTGACCAAAATCCTCGATGCCAACGACTGGCTCAGCGTCCAAGTCCATCCAGACGATGCCTATGGACTAGAGCATGAAGGCGAACTTGGAAAAACAGAGTGCTGGTATATCATCGCAGCAGATGAAGGTTCAGAGATTATTTACGGTCACAATGCTAAGTCAAAAGAAGAACTCCGTCAGCAAATCGAAGATAAGAACTGGGATGCCTTGCTTACAAAAGTACCTGTTAAGGCTGGAGATTTCTTCTATGTACCAAGTGGAACCATGCATGCTATCGGTGCGGGAATCTTGATTCTTGAAACGCAACAGTCTAGTGATACAACCTACCGTGTTTATGACTTTGACCGCAAGGATGATAATGGTAACTTGCGCGAGCTTCACCTTGAAAAATCCATCGATGTTCTAAATATTGGTGAGCCTGCTAACAGCCGTCCTGTAACTGTCAAAGCAGACGATTTGCGTTCAACTCTCCTTGTATCCAATGAATTCTTCGCAGTCTACAAGTGGGAAATCACTGGAAAAGTTGACTTCGAAAAGACAGCTGACTATAGCTTGTTGAGTGTCTTAGCTGGTCAAGGGAAACTAACTGTGGACAGTAAAGATTATCCAATTCAAAAAGGTAGCCACTTTATCTTACCAAGCGATGTTGAAACTTGGACACTTGAAGGACAAGATTTGGAATTGATTGTTAGCCATCCGTAAAAAGAAAGGACCTGAGTTCATTACTCAAGTCCTTTTTTATAGTTACATAAACTGGGCGATAAAGACCACGATGATTATGATTGGGATGATAAAACGAAGAAGGAAGAGCCAGACTTGGAAAAGTCCTTGTTTCCACGGTGTTTCATCAAGATGGAGTTCCTCCATAGCCAATGCTTTTTTGAAGACATAGCCTGTAAAGAGAGACAAGCAGAGGGCACCAAAGGGCATGAGGAGATTAGAAACCAAAAAATCCATAGCATCAAAGAAGGTCTTCCCAAAGATTTGAACGTCTGCCATGACACCGTAGGATAGGGCTGAAGGGATACCAAATACAAAAGTCAAAACCCCTAAAATCATACTCCACTTAGCACGTTTGCGATTGTCTTGGTTGGTGATGTTGCCTACATTGATTTCCAGCATCACGACAGAAGAAGTGACCGTCGCAAAGAGGAAGAGCAAGAGAAAGAGAATATAGAAAATACTTCCAAAAGGCATCTTGTCAAAGAGTTGTGGCAAGACGATAAAGAGAAGACTTGGACCACCTTCAGACTGGATGTTAAAGGCTGACATAGCTGGGAAAATGGCTAATCCTGCCATGATCGATACAGAGATGTTCATGGCAACGATGGACATACCTGATTGGACCAGATTGGTTTTCTTATCTAAGTAAGAAGCATAGGTCAACATGGCTGTAACCCCGAGGGATAAAGCAAAGAAAGATTGTCCCAGAGCATAGAGGAGTCCAGCACTTGTCAGTTTTGAAAAGTCAGGTTTGAGGAAGTAAACCACACCTTCCATGGCATTAGGCAAGCTGAGAGAGCGCCCGATGATAATGACAAAGATGATAAAGAGCAGGGGCATCATAACTTTCGATGCTCTTTCAATTCCTTTTTGAACTCCCTTAGATACGATAAAGATGTTGAGGAAGATAAAGAGGGCTTGGGAACCAAGGGCAATCCATGGATTTGAAATAATGTCTGTGAAGAGCTGGGCATAATCACTGCTAATCCCAACTTGGAAGGCTTTAGCAATAGCGATACCTAGATACACTAAAACCCATCCCCCAATAACACTGTAAAAGGATAAGAGGATGAAAAGGGCAAAGGCACCGATCCAACCGATAAAATTGTAGTTCTTGTTATTGCCCAATTTTCCAAAGGTTTTGATTGCTGACACGCCAGCGCTCCGACCAAGTGCGAATTCAGCAAGCAAAAGTGGGAAACCAATCAATAGTGTCGAGATGAGAAAGACCAGTAAAAATCCTCCTCCACCATTAGCAGCGGTCATATAAGGGAATTTCCAAACGGCCCCAAGACCAATAGCAGAACCAGCAGATGCAAGGATAAAGCCTAGCTTAGATCCCCATTGCGATTTTTCAGACATTGTTAAACTCCGATCTATTTTTTAAAATAAGAAAAGGCTACTTGAGTTGTCAAATAGCCTTCTCTCAATGGCTCTTTATGAGCTTTTTATTTGATTGATAGACTTGATTATCCTATCATGATTTTTCAAGTCTGTCAAGAAAGCGATTTTCATGTTTTTATAAAAAATATGATAAAATACTTGACTCTCCTCAAAGGGGAGGGTATATACTATTTATGTGAGGAGGAAATCATGTACCATATCAAAGAAGCTGCGCAGCTTTCAGGCGTCTCTATCAAGACCCTTTACCATTATGATAAGATAGGACTCTTGGTTCCGTTAAAGTCAGAGAATGGCTATCGAACCTACAGTCAAGAGGATTTAGAACGACTACAGATTATCCTCTATTACAAGTATCTAGGTTTTTCTTTAGAAAAAATAGCAGAGCTATTGAAGGAAGAAAAGATGAACTTGTTACCACATTTGACGAGACAGCTGGATTACCTGACTCGAGAAAGACAACATCTGGATACCTTAATTTCAACCTTACAAAAAACCATTCAAGAACAAAAAGGAGAAATAAAAATGACCATTCAAGAAAAATTCACTGGATTTAGCTATCAAGACAATCAAAAATACCACCAAGAGGCGGTAGAAAAATATGGCCAGGAAGTCATGGACCAGGCTCTCGAGCGTCAAAAAGGACGAGAGGATGAAGCTACAACAGCCTTTAATCAAATCTTTCAAACCTTGGCTCAAAATCTAAAATCTGGTCTGCCGATAACAGCATCTGAAAACCAAGAGGAAGCAGCCAAACTCTTGCAAGCCATCCGTACTTATGGATTTGACTGTTCTATGGAAGTCTTCGGTCATATCGGAAAAGGCTATGTCTATAATCCAGAGTTTAAGGAAAATATTGACAAATTTGGATCTGGAACAGCTCAGTACACATCAGATGTTATTGCCCACTATGTAAGCACACAAACTCGATAAAACTCAAAGACTAAGCTAAGGCTGACAAAGCCAGTAACAGAAATTTATACTCTTCGAAAATCTCTTCAAACCA